>JAGBFF010000065.1 GCA_017936615.1 Clostridia bacterium
ATATCGACAAAGCGATTCGCATCGTCCGTTAGTCTGAGGAGGAAGCCGAGGTCGTGCCGAACTTGATGATTGGTTTCGGTATCGATGAGATCCAAGCGGAATATGTTGCAGAGATCAAGCTGCGTCACCTCAACCGAGAATATATCCTCAAGCGTCTCGACGAGGTGGAAAAGCTGGAAGCCGAGATTGCCGAGATGGAGGAGACGCTGAAGAGTGCGCGTCGTGTGAAATCCATCATCATCGACGAGCTGCGTGCGGTTGCCAAGAAGTACGGTCAGCCGCGCCGTACCACGCTGATCTATGCGACCGATCTGGAGGAGGAGAAGGAAGCCGAGGAGGACGAGGTGCCGGATTATCCGTGCACGCTGTTCTTTACGGCGGAGGGCTATTTCAAGAAGATCACGCCGCAGTCACTGCGTATGAGCAGTGAGCATAAGCTCAAGGAGGGTGACCGCATCATCCAAACGATCGAGACGAATAATCGTCAGGAGCTGCTGTTCTTTACCAGTGCCGGTACGGTGTACAAATCGCGTGCCGCCGATTTTGCGGATACCAAGGCAAGTGCTATGGGCGATTTCGTGGGTAGCAAGCTGGGCTTCGAGCCGGGCGAGAGCGCGGTGTATATGGCGATCACCACGGATTACTCGGGATATTTGGTATTCTTCTTTGAAAATGGAAAAGCCGCCAAGGTGGAGCTTGCGTCCTACGCGACCAAGACCAATCGACGCAAGCTGATTGGCGCGTTCTCGGATAAATCGCCGTTGGTTGCGATGTTCCAGATCCCTGAGGATCGGGAATTCTTCCTTGCTTCCACCGCCGGTCGCCGTTTGGTGGTGCATACCGGCGCGATCGCGGTCAAAACCACGCGTAACACCCAAGGCGTACAGGCGATGACGCTGAAGGGTCAGCATCGTCTCGAATCAGTCGTGCCGTTTGAAAACGAAATGGTCGCCAAGCCGGCGCGCTACCGTACACGGACATTGCCCGCCGCCGGTGCGCTGCTTTCCGCTGAGGATGTCGGGGAGCAGATGAGTCTCTTATAAATAACAAATCACTGCCGAGCGAAACCGTCCGGCAGTGATCGGGGCAAATACAGCAAACGCAAGCAAACGGTGTATCTGCGCCACGGTTAGATTGCCCGATTTGTGCAAAAAGATACACGGAGAGACTTTCAAAAAAATATACTTGCGTTTTTCTAAATGATGTGTTATTATAGTATGCGTAATTTTGCGTATACGGTCAAGGAGGATCTTTTATGTCACCTTTAGAGTATGTGATCGGTTCGATCATCATTGTGCTTGCATTGGTCATTATCGCTGTGGTTCTGCTGCAGGAGGGTCGTCAGTCCAACATGGGCGCGATCTCCGGTAACTCGGATTCATTCATGGACAGAGGTCGTTCCCGCACGCTGGATGCGTTTCTGGCTCGCTGGACCAAGTGGCTCGCCATTATCTTCTTTGTGGCGGTGCTGGTCGGTATGCTGGTTACCAAGTTCATGGCGAAGTAAATCGTGTTGTAGGAAACCCGCCCGTGGCAATGCCGCGGGCGGGTTTTTACTATTTTCGCCGCTTTCTGCATACAGTGAAGAGAAAGGGATGGTGCAGATATGGCTTGGTGGTTGACAGCGTTACTGATCGTCGTGGGCGCGGCGTGCGGACTGTGGGTGCTGATTACGGCGTTTCGCAATGGCCGACCGGTGCGTCGCTTGCTCGGTGGGACGCTGCAGGGCGCGTGTGCGTTGGCAGCGGTGAATGTGGCGGGCGCGTTTACCGGTGTTTCGCTCGGACTGAACTGGCTTTCGGGTGGTGCGTGTATGGCACTGGGAGTGCCCGGTGTGATAACGCTGCTTCTCTTGAAAGCGATTTTTCAGATTTGATTGCAAAAAGGAGGGCGGTGTGGTACACTATCGGTGGGTGAGAATATGATACAGTTACCGACAAGTCAAACACTGACCGCGCATAACCGCGATGGCATTGTTTATTACACGTTTCCTGCGTTTGATGTCGTGCCGTTTGTACGTCACGGGTTTTCCACACGCCTTGGCGGCGTGAGCAAGGGGATCTGCGAGAGTATGAACCTGAGCTTCACACGCGGTGATGATCCGCAGCACGTACGTGAAAATTTTGATCGGTTTTGTGCGGCAGTGGGTTTGGACAGTCGCAATGCTGTGATCTCCGCACAAGAGCATCACACAGTGGTGTACAACGCAACCGCCGCCGACCGCGGCAGGGGGGTGTTGCGCGAACGAGGGTATACCGATATTGACGGTCTGCTCACCGATGAGCCGGATGTTGTGTTGTTCACGCAGTATGCGGATTGTGTGCCGCTGTTTTTTGTAGATCCCGTGAAACGCATTGTCGGTACAGCACATGCCGGTTGGCGCGGCACAGCGGCGAAAATGGGTGCGGTGATGGTGGAACGCATGGAAGCGGATTACGGTTGTCACCGTGAGGATATTTTGGCGGCTGTTGGGCCGTCGATCGGTCCTTGCTGCTTTGAGGTGGATGAGCCGGTGCGTCTGGCCTTTGCTGAAGCCATGGCATTTGCTCCCGAATGCACACGCGAGGTCGGCAACGGCAAAAGCTATATTGATTTGTGGGAGATCAACCGTCGCACGTTGGTGGAAGCAGGCGTTAAGGCCGAGCATATCACTGTGACGGATCTATGTACGCGGTGTCATCCGGACGTGTTTTGGTCGCATCGGGCAACGGGCGGACAGCGCGGTAGCTTGGCAGGGTGTATTGCAATTCACGAATAAACGAAACAGCGACGGCGGTGCCGTCGCTGTTTTTAGTTTAATTTTCCTGCGCGGAAATCGTCTGCAAACCAAACACCGGGAAGAGAAAACTCTTTACCGTTCAGGTATTCCAGTTCCTCTGCATCACTTTTAAACGCGAATTTGAGGCGATAGGAGCAAAGGGCTTGCTTGGTAAAGCCCGTGCCTTTGTTGAGCGCGTTAGTGCCGTATTTGCCGTCGCCGAGCAGAGGGTGTCCGATCGATGCGAGATGTGCGCGGATCTGATGGGTACGGCCCGTCAGCAATTCGATCTCCAGCAGTGACAGATCACCGCGTTCTTCCAGCACACGATACCGTGTCGCAATCGTGCGTGCACCGTGTTCCTGCTTGTTGGAGACATACACGCGGTTCTGCGCCTCGTTTTTCTCCAAAAAGCCGTGTAGTGTATCTTCTTTTTTCTCCATCACGCCGTGCACCAGACAGAGATAATACTTTTCGATCTCGCGGCGGCGCAGTTTTTCGTTAAGAATACGGAGTGCCGCCGCGGTCTTGGCAGCAATGACGATGCCGCAGGTGTTGCGGTCGATGCGATTGACGAGCGCAGGAGCAAAGCTGGCTTCGTCTGCCGGGTCAAATTCGCCTTTCTCAAACAAATACCGCTGCATACGAAACAGCAGAGTATCGCGGTATTCGTTGCTGTCGGGATGCACGAGTAATCCGACAGGCTTGTTAAGCAGCATCAGATGCTCGTCTTCGTAGACGATATCCAGCTTAGTGCCGGCGTGCATGAACTCATATACCGGTGCCGCTTGCTCCAAAAACTCGTCCGGAGCATAGATGGTGAGAATATCGCCCTCTTCCAGACGCTGTGAAATGGTACAACGCTTGCGGTTGACCTTAATATCCTTCTGACGAATGTTTTTGTACATCATAGATACCGGCAGGTTGGGAAAAGCCTTGGTCAGGAACTTATCCACGCGTTGTCCGGCATCGTTTTTGGCGATGGTGAGCTGCTTCATAGTTTCGCCTCCTGCGACTCATTATAGACTATTTTACAAATGAAAACAAGGCTTTTGGTAAAAAGAAAGGCGAGGATATGATCGTCCTCGCCTTCGGTTTATTTGCTTTCTTTTTCTGCGATCTTGCGACCCATCAGCACGCCCATAACGGATGCCATCATCAGGCCGCGCGTCCAACCGCTGGAGTCGCCCAGACAGTGGAGGCCCTGCACGTTGGTGTTAAGGTCGGTGTCCATACGCACGCGATTGCTGTAGAATTTCAGCTCGGGGGAGTACAGCAGCGTCTCGTAAGAAGCAAAGCCCGGAACAACGTGATCCACTGCCTGAATAAAGTTGATGATATTGATCATCGCACGGTACGGCATGGCGGCAGTGATGTCGCCGGCAACCGCATCCGGCAGCGTGGGCTTCAGGTTGGATTGCGACAGTTCCTTTTGCCAGGTGCGTTTGCCGTCGAGAATATCTCCGAAGCGCTGCACCAAAATGTGACCGGCACCCAACATATTCGTCAATTCACCGACCTTTTGCGCATAGGCGATCGGCTGATTGAACGGCTCGCTGAAGTTATGTGAGCAGAGAATGGCCAGATTGGTGTTGTTGGATTTCAGTTCCTTGTAGGAATGACCGTTGACGACGGCGAGGTCGTTGTCGTAATTTTCCTGGCTGACAAAGCCGCCGGGGTTTTGACAGAAGGTGCGCACCTTGTTCTTGAATGGGTGCGGATAACCGATAAGCTTGGATTCATACAGGGTCTTGTTTACCTTTTCCATGACCTCGTTGCGCACTTCCACGCGCACGCCGATATCGACGGTACCGGGCTGATGCGCGATGTTGTGCTCCGCGCAGATTTTTTCCAGCCAATCCGCACCGCGGCGCCCCGTGGCGATGACAGTGTGACCGGCGTGGATATCCAGTTCCTGCCTGCCGTCGGTGACGGTGACACCGAGACAGCTCTGTCCCTGAAGCAGCAGGTTGGTGCATTCGTAGCCGAACAGCATTTCCACGCCGTTATCCTGTAGGTACTTTTCAATGGAAAGGTAGATATTCTGTGCCTTTTCCGTGCCCATGTGACGGATGGGACAATCCACGAGTTTTAAGCCCGCCTGAATGGCACGCTTGCGGATCTCTTTGACCTCTTCGGTGTTTTCCAGACCTTCCACGTGTGTATCGGCGCCGAACTCGAGATAAATGCTGTCCGCATAGTTGATGGTCTCCTGTACCAAATCCTCACCGACCAGTGTCGGCAGATCACCGCCGACCTCATAGCTCAGTGACAGCTTGCCATCGGAAAATGCACCGGCGCCGGAAAAGCCGGTGGTGATGTGGCAGTAAGGCTTGCAGTTGACGCAATGGCCGACCTGCGCTTTGGGGCAACGTCGTTTTTCGACAGGCTGCCCCTTTTCAACGATAACAATGCGCTGCTTGCTGCCGCGACGGATCATTTCCAGTGCGGTAAAGATGCCGGCAGGGCCGGCACCGACAATGACAACATCTTTTTCCATGAGGAATTGCCTCCCACATAATGTGTTAACCAACAATTAAGTATATAAGATGTTTATCGGTTTGTCAAATGGGAGTTTATATTTCGATTGTCTTTAGGTTGCGGAAAAAAATTTACCGTGGAAAAATCGACGAAATCGTTCCTGGGCTCATTGGCGAGCGGCGAAGGTGTTGTTAACGTCTACAGAGGAACAGGTAAAATTTTGATGGCGCCCGTCACGTCGGGAACTCTTATGAATCAGAGCAATAACACAAGAGAACCCGCCAAAACATCCTCGGATGGGTTGGTCGGCAGTGTAGTAAGCTCGTTGTTGGGTTAAATTTTATAACTGTGGAAGGTGTAATTATGGAAAAGATAAAGAATTATTTGCAGCCCATTATCGCGGCAGTATCGTTAGTAGCGTTGTTTTTCTTGCCTTTTGTGGATTGTTCTTACGGCTATGGCATTAGTAACAATTTCAGTGGTTTTATTATGGCGATGAATACCTATATCGGTTATTTGTTGGTTCTTTTGCCTGCGGTTTTAATTGCAATGCCCTTTGTTCCCAAATGGGCCGCAAAGAAAGAACTGCTGTCTGTGGCGATTCCGCTTCTGTGTGTGATTGCGTGGCTGTTGACCGTGTTGTTTGCAAAAACCTTTGTGTCGAGTATCGCATCCTCATCTCTGGACAGTGGTGCCTTTATTACGTTGATTTGTTATGTCGCTTTACTGGCATACGGTGTTGTTACAAATCTTGATTTTGTGAAATCGATCATCAACAAAATTAAAGATTCCAAAAAATAAGACATACATAGTACTGTTGCGAACCAAAAAGCAGGGCGAAGGGAGAGGCTACGTAAGGAAGTAGCTTCTCCCTTTGGCTTTGTAATCAGCCGGA
>JAGBFF010000066.1 GCA_017936615.1 Clostridia bacterium
ACAGCGTATTCGAAGCTGTCCGGATCCAACGCGAACTGGCAGTTACAGCCGCCGACGATGCCGATGGCTTCCACGATGTCCAGTGCCGCCTGACGCAGCATACCGTACTCTTTGGGAGACAGCGTCAGTGCGGGAGCGACCACAATGGAGTCGCCTGTATGGATGCCGACGGGGTCGAAGTTTTCCATCGAGCAGACGGCGATCGCGTTACCGGCGCTGTCGCGCATCGTCTCAAACTCGATCTCCTTCCAGCCGGCGATGCATTTTTCCACCAAGATCTGCGTGATGGGGGAACGGTCAAGACCGACGCGTGCGATCTCGCGCAGTTCCTCCTCGGTGGCGGCGATACCGCCTCCCGAGCCGCCCAGTGTGAAGGCGGGTCGCACGATGACGGGGTAGCCGATCTCCTCGGCAATACGCAGTGCGGTGGGGACGTCCTCGGCGATGTCCGAGGGTACCATCGGCTGTCCGATCTCGTTCATGGCGTTGCGGAACAGCTCGCGGTCCTCCGCCTTGTCAATAGCGTCGATACCAGAGCCGAGCAGACGGACGCCGTACTTATCCAGCGTGCCGTCACGCGAGAGCTGCATCGCGATGGTGAGTCCCGTCTGACCGCCCAAGCCGGCAAGCAAACCGTCGGGACGCTCTTTTTCAATGATGCGGCGCACCGTATCGGCGTTCAGTGGTTCCAGATAGATCTCGTCTGCAAGGTTTTTGTCCGTCATAATGGTGGCGGGGTTGGAGTTGACCAGCACCACATTCAGGCCTTCCTCGCGCAGAACACGGCACGCCTGAGCGCCCGCATAGTCAAATTCCGCCGCCTGGCCGATGGTGATGGGGCCCGAGCCGATCACCAGTACCTTGCGGATCGCGGTATCTTTAGGCATTCGGCTCACCTCCCATCAGGGCAACAAAGCGGTCGTAGTCGCGTGGGTCGGGATCAAACTGAACCGTAAAGCAGGGGGCATCGGTATAGGCGATCCCTTCGCAGGTACCGTCGTTGGCGTTATAATGGGTGATAACGGCAGTCGTCGGGAGAGTGTCGGACTCCACGGCGTAGCCGTGATTTTGCGAGGTGATATAGGTGCGGCGGTCGCCGTCACAGCGCACCGGCTGGTTGGCACCACGGTGACCGTGCTTCAGCTTTGAGGTCTTTCCGCCGCGTGCCAAGGCGACCAGTTGCTGACCCAATCCCATACCGAACAGCGGCACGTTACCGAACAGCGCTTTTACTGTAGCGATCAAGGCGGTGTTTTCGGCAGGGTCGCCCGGGCCACCCGACAGTACCACGCCGTCCGGCTTTGCCGCGAGGATCACTTCGGCAGAGGTGTCGTGCGGGACGACCGTGACCTCACAGCCACGTTTGCATAAAGCGTCAATAACACTGCTTCGTACACCGCAGTCGATCAGTGTGACGGCAAAGCGACGCTCGGTGGTGGGGTGAATGACCGCCTTTGTAGTGCTGACCTGAGCCACGGCGCCGTAGACGCAGTATTGCTTCAGCGGAGCCGGATCCTCGGGAATGTTGTCACAGATGACGGCGTTCATCGTGCCGTGCTCGCGCAGGATGCGGGTCAATTCCCGTGTATCCACGCCGCACAGGCCCACGATGCCGTGATGCTTTAAAAAAGCATCCAGCGTGCCTTCACTGCGGAAATTCGACGGTTCGTCACACAGCTCGCGCACGATGTAGCCGTACAACGCGGGTCGTCCCTCGGCATCCTGCGGTGCAACACCGTAGTTGCCGATGAGAGGGAAGGTTTGTATCACGATCTGTCCGGCGAAGGCGGGATCGGTCAAGGTCTCCAGATAGCCGACCATACCGGTGGTGAACACCAATTCACCCACCGCGTTGCCGGTGGCACCGATGCGCTGTCCTTCAAACACCGCACCGTTTTCCAGTACCAGATATGCCATAGTTTCACGCTCCTTATTTTCAAAAAAGCGGACGAGGGTATCGTCCGCTTATCGCGCTTACAGCGTTGCCGCCATGACCGCCTTGATGGTATGCATACGGTTTTCTGCCTCGTCAAACACGATGGACTGCTCACCTTCGAACACCTCATCGGTGACCTCCATGCAGGTGAGGCCGAACTTATCGTAGATCTGCTTGCCCACGGCGGTCTTGATGTCGTGGAATGCGGGCAGGCAGTGCATAAAGCGGCACTGTGCGCCGGCGTTGTCCATCAGCGTTTTGGTCACGCGATAGGGGGAAAGCTCCTCAATGCGCTCCTGCCATACTGCGTCGGGCTCGCCCATCGACACCCACACGTCGGTATAGATGACGTCGGCGTCCTGGGTAGCGACCATTGGATCTTCAATAAACTCAAGAACGGCGCCCGTTTCCTTGGCGACCGCCTCGCACTTCGCAACGAGGGCGGCATCGGGGAAATACTTGCGCGGCGCACACGCCACGAAGTGCATGCCCATCTTGGCACAGCCGACCATCAGCGAGTTACCCATATTGTAACGGGCGTCACCCATGTACACGAGCTTTTTTCCCCTGAGCGAGCCGTGATGCTCGCGGATGGTGAGGAAATCGGCGAGGATCTGGGTGGGGTGGAACTCGTTGGTCAGACCGTTCCACACCGGCACACCGGCGTAGGCGGCGAGTTCCTCCACGATCTCCTGGCCGAAGCCGCGGTATTCAATACCGTCGAACATCCGACCAAGGACACGGGCGGTGTCGGCGATGCTTTCCTTCTTGCCGATCTGCGAGCCCTGCGGATCAAGATA
>JAGBFF010000067.1 GCA_017936615.1 Clostridia bacterium
GGTACAGTAGGTAGCCGGCGGCACCGGACGCAAAGATCAGCAGATATTCACGGCTGGACGCGTATTTCCACAGACTGGAATAGACGCGGAACACGACAAGGAAGAAAAAGATGCAGAAGATCAGTAACGCGAACTGGAAAAGCAACATATTCCCTTCGTTGGTGACGTTGCTCCAAAAGAACTTGGCGTCACGGTCGCCGAGGCGCACCAACAGATACAGCACCGCCGAGCAGCCGGACAGGATCACGAGATCCATCAGCGCGACGAGCAGCTCGCGCACGCGGGAAAAAATCCCCAAAAACCAGCAAAAAAAGGGTTGCTGTCTCTTTTCGTCATTCACACAAAACACTCCTTACGCAATAAGTTTTGCTCAGGGGTACAGACGAAAAAACCGCACGGCGGCGGTTTTTTCGAGAAAATTCACTTGTCCGCAGTTTCCGCCGGAGCGGTGGAATAGCTGTAATCGTAGGCCTTGTAGTAGTGGTACTTTTCATACCGACCGTAGGAGCGCGGGTTCTCGCGCATATCCGAGATCACCACGCCGAGCAGGTTGCCCTCGACGCCCCTGACGCTGTCGATCGCGGTTTGCAGTTCCTCGTAGGTGGTCTGCCCCTGACGGGTGACCAGCACGGTGCCGGCAGAGACGCTGCACAGCACCAGCGAGTCCGCCACCACGCCGAGCGGCGGCGTATCGATGAAGATGTAGTCGTACTGCACCGACAGACGGTCGAGCAGCTCGACCATCGCGTCCGAACCGAGCAGCTCGGAGGGGTTGGGCGGCAGCGAGCCGCTGGGGATGAGGTCCAGCCCGCGGGCGACCTCGCGGCAGATGCAGTCCTCCACGTCTGCCTGACCGCTGAGGATACGGGACAGGCCGTTCGACTTCTTCACACGGAAGGTTTTGTGCTGGGAGGGTTTGCGCATATCGGCATCAATCAGCAAGACGTGAGCGCCTGTTTGTGCCATGGTGATGGCGAGGTTGCAGGACACGGTAGATTTACCGGCGTTGGGCTCGGCGCTGGAGATGACGACGACCTTGTTGTCGGCGGGTGCCAGCGCAAACAGCAGGTTGGTACGGATGGTCTTGTACGCCTCCACGATCTGGAAGGTCGAGGCAATGGGGCGCTGTCCGTTGGACGAACCGATTCTCTTAGGCATGGCTGCGACCCCCTTTACGGTTGCTCGTGGTCTTGGCAAGCTCAAAGCTGGGGATCTCGCCCAGCACCGGCACGTCGATACGTGCTATCAGATCGTGCTTGTCGCGGATGGTGTTGTCGGTAAACTGACGGATGAGGATGAAGCCGACCGTCAGCACGAAGCCCAACAGCGCGCCGACGATCGCGGTCTTCACGACGTTGGGAGTGGTCCGGGTCGCTTTGGACACCTCGCGCACCAGCGCCGTGGACTGATCCAGCTCGTTAAACGTCGCTGCCGAGCAGAGAGCGATGGCTTCACAAGCGTCCTGCGCCAACTGCTCGTCGTCCAGTGTGACCGAGATGGTCAGCCACGAGGTCTCATTGACACCGGCGGCGGAGGAGGCGGAAGCAAGCTGCGCCGCAGTGACCTTGCCGTCCAGTTTCTTGACCGCAGCATCCAACACGGGCTTGGTTTTCATATGGATGGAATAGTTATTCACGAGCTGCTGCGCCGCCGTCAGGTTGCCGGCGGTGGTGCCGTTACTGCTGTCGTTATACTCCTTGGTGGTGTTACGCACGTACACCTTCGCGGTGCAGGTATACTGCTCGTCGACAAAGAAGTTGGCGTAGCCGCCGAACAGCAGCGCCAACACGACCATGCCGGCAATGATCCAGCGGATCTTCGCGAGGAGCAGAACAAAGATAGATTTCAGATCGATCTCTCTCATGAGACGAAGCTCCCTTCCTCAAAAAAGTGGGGCACACATATACATACTATTATTATAAAGGCTTGTCCTTGGTTAGTCAAGGGGAAAATCTCCCCAAAAAATGGACAAAAAGCGACGGATTTTGCACTGTTCACCGAAAACCCTTGTCCGACACCCTCAAATTACTGCACCCAAACAAAAAACCGGAACGGGTCACCGTTCCGGTTTTGACTGATTACTCGCTGAGCGCGCGCTCCAGCCAGATGCTGCCGATGTCCATCGCGTTGTACAGACCGTTCTTTTCGCTCTTTTTGAGGATACGGTCCTTCATACGCACTTCGGGATCGGTGAGCAGGAGCTGGATCTGCACCTTGTCGGCGACCTCCATGTCGCCGACGGTCTTGGTGGTGAGCACCTGCAGGACGATGACGCACTTTTCGGTCATATCGCCGTAATACAGCACGTTACCGCTGCGGACGAGCGGGCGACCCTTGTAGGTCAGCAAGGTTTCGGTTGTTTCGGCCATGTTGCCACTCCTTAATCGTTGAGATAGGTACGCACCATCGCGCGCAACAGCTCGTCGCGGTCGACCTTGCGGACGAGGCTGCGGGCGTTGTTGTGGGTGGTGATATAGGTGGGGTCCTCCGACAGGATATAGCCCACGATCTGGTTGATCGGGTTATAGCCCTTTTCCTTGAGGGCGTTGTAGACGGTGGTGAGCACCTTTTTCATTTCTTGATCCTTGTCGTCATGGATCGAAAAGGTCATGGTTTTATCCAGCATACGGATACCTCCCATCAATGATACACTATCAGTATACGCGATTTTTTTATAAATTGCAAGAGGGAATCGAACAAATGTGCATTTGGGGTTACATTTGCTTCTACGGAAGGAAGGGGGTGTGTGCGGGGGAAACGATCAGAGTTTCCCCCGCGCGTAGAGCGCGCGAAGCGCGCGGATTAAACGTCTCGCGTAGCGAGGCGCCTTGCCGCAGGCAAGAGGGAATCGAACAAATGTGCATTTTTGAATTTTTCACCGTCTCGATGGTGCAATTACCACGGTAAAACGCCCCAAGCCTTCTCCTCGAGGAGAAGGTGTCACGGCGCAGCCGTGACGGATGAGGTGGTGCCACAGTGGAGTTGTTCCACCTTTAAAAACGATAAAATATCCATACACACGCCATCAAACCGAGTGTCGACGTCGGCGTTGGAGTACCGCTTGACGGTGAGACCGAGACGTGATAAAAACGCATCCCGTTCGGCATCGTCGGCAAGGCCGGCATCACCGTAATGCTGCGACCCGTCGAGTTCAATGACCAGCTTCGCCTCAGCACAGTAAAAATCGACGATATAGGTGCCGATGACTTTTTGACGGTGTACCGTAAGCGGCAGTGATTTCAAAAAATCGTACCATAGGTGGCGCTCCTGCTTTGTCATACTTCGACGAAGCGCTTTGGCATTTTCGGTCAAGCGGGGATTGTTCGTGCTGTTCATTGGAACACCTCATCAGTCTCGCTGTCGCTCGCCAGCTTCTCCTCGAGGAGAAGCCTTTTGCCTACGGCGCGTCAGCTCCGCAGCGTGCAGCCCTTTTCGGTGAGGCGGCGCATGATGCGGTTCATCGCGGGGTCGATGTCGGTATCCGACAGTGTGCCCTCCGCCGAACGGAAGGTCAGGCTGTAGGCAACGCTCTTCTGACCGGCAGCGATCTGCGCGCCCTGATATACGTCAAACAGCGTCACGCGCTCCAGCAGCTTGCCGCCGGCGGCGCGGATGGTGCCCTCGATCTCGGCGGCGGGCAGCTCCTCGGCGCACAGCAGCGCGAGGTCGCGCTCCACGGCGGGGAAGCGCGGCAGCGGCTGATACCGCAGCACCTTACCCTCCGCAGCGGCGTAGATCGGCGCGAGCTTCAGCTCCGCAACGTAGGCGCGGACACCGATGCCGTAGCCCTCGGCGGTGTCGGGGTGTACCTCGCCCATCACGCCGACGACCTCGTCACCGACGGTGACGGGCGCCTGACGGCCGGGGTGCAGGTACGGCTCGGCGCTGCGCGCAAAGCTCGCCTCGGCACCGAACGCAGCAAGCAACGACTCCACTGCGCCCTTGAGCGTGAAATAATCCTCGCCGTCGCCGTACAGACCGATACACAGCGCCGGCACCTCGTCGGGCTGCTCGGTCAGCGGCAGGGCGTGGGGGACGAACCACTTGCCCACCTCAAAGAAGCGGACGGCGGCGTTTTTGCGGCTATAGTTGGTGGCGAGCACCGTCAGCATGCTGGACACAAGCTGCGTCCGCATCACGGCGTACTCCTCGCCCAGCGGATTGAGCAGCGCCACACCCTGACGGCGCGGGTCGTCAGCGGCGAGCGACAGCGAATCCGCCGCCTTGGCACTGATGAAGGAATAAGTCGAGATCTCGTACAACCCCTGCGCAGTCAGCGTCGCCTTCAGACGGTCGGCGGCGCGGCGCTCGGGGAGCTTGGTGCCGCGCACGATCGCGCCCTGCATGGGGGTGGGCACGATGTGATCGTAGCCGTACACGCGCACGATCTCTTCCGCGAGGTCGGCGCGACCCTCAATATCGTCGCGGCGGGAGTGGATGTGGCAGGTAAGCTTGCCGTCCGTGAGAGCCGCATCGAGGTCGAGGCGGTTCAGGATGTCCACC
>JAGBFF010000068.1 GCA_017936615.1 Clostridia bacterium
ATAAAAATACCTCCTTTTTCTTCAAACAGGAGGCTGACAGCACAGCATCAAGGCGGGGACGACTGCTGTCATCTCCGCTGCATAGCCGTGAAGGTACGGACCGCCTGTTTGGTTGTGGTACGTCTACTTCGGGGAACAGCCGCGTCCATACTTTCACTTCCTTTCGTAATCTGCCTTTATTATACCCTATACCGTCACGAAAAAGCAAGAAAAAATGGGAAAATCTCTTGCGTTTTTGGCTATTTTTGGTGTATAATAAGAATAACACAGCGGAGTTTTTCGCTTTTACGCTTTGTTTTTCAGGACGGCGGAATGCCGTAGGAGGGTACTGTTTTGGCAATCGATCTGCACTGTCACACAAAAATTTCGGATGGTTCACTGGGTATTGAGGAGTTGCTCAGTATTGCAAAGCGGCGCGGTCTGGCGGCGTTGTCCGTCACGGATCATGATTCCACCGCCGGTGCCACGCGTGCGGTTATTTTGGGCAAGCGTATGGGTGTGCGTGTCATTCACGGCGTGGAGTTTTCTGCGGTGGATGAGCAGCGCGGAAATAAGGCGCACCTGCTGTGCTATCAGTGTGACCATCCCGATCGTCTGGAGGGGTTGTGCCGCCGCATCGGCGAGAGCCGCCGTGCCGCCGCGCTGGAGTCTATTCGCAAGGTAATGCGCTACTACCCCATCACCCCCGATCTGGTGGTCAAGTGTGCCACAGGCAGTACGAATATTTATAAGCAGCACATCATGCACGCGCTGATGGATGCAGGCTATGCCGACAGTATTTTCTGCGAGTTGTATGAAAAGTTGTTTGGTGAAAATGGGTGTGCCAAGGTGGCGAAGACCTATCCTGACGTGCGCGAGGTGCTTACTGCTATTCACGAAGCTGGCGGTGTGGCGGTGCTGGCTCATCCGCATCACTATCATAACGAAGCGTTGCTGGAGGAACTGATCGAGTTGGGACTCGACGGTGTGGAGGTGTGGCATCACACCCACACGCCGGAACAGACGGAGCAGCTGCTCACGCTGACGAAGGAGCGCGGGCTGGTGGCGACCGGTGGCTCGGATTTCCATGGCATGTATGCGCGCGCCGTTCGCCCGTTGGGCTCAACGCCCGTGCCGGACGAGCAGGCGAATGCCTTGATTACATACAAGGAGAAGAAGGCCCGCGCGATGCGCGCCGGAAAGGAAGGCTGACATGACGCATAAGTACACCACGCGCGGTGTCTGTTCCCGTTCCGTCACCTTTGATCTTTCGGATGGCATCGTGCATAACGTGCGGTTTGAGGGTGGCTGTGCCGGTAACACGCAGGGTGTTGCCGCGTTGATCGAGGGAATGGCCGCCGATGAGGCGATCCGCCGCCTGCAAGGGATCCGCTGCGGATTTAAATCCACCTCTTGTCCCGACCAATTGGCGACAGCACTGCAAAAGGCGTTGGAAGCGTAAATACCAAAAATAACGCTCCGAAGCGATCGCTTCGGAGCGTTTTGTTTATTCATCAGTGTTGGCAGAGAATGTCGGTGCAGGGGCGACGATATCATCTTCATCGCTGTCATCGTCAAAATCCATAACGAGGGTGTCTTCCTCGGTTTCTGCTGTCTCCTCCGTTGCCGTATTCTCCGTTTCGTTGTCCGAAAGGAGACGGAAGACACGGCGATCTGCTGAACGTGTATAGATGAGATGGGCACAAAGCGTGATGACCCAGGTTATGGGATAGCAGAAGAACAGCAGCTGCCAACGCAGGGCCTCATCCGCGAACATCGGCAAGACAAATGTGATCCACAACACACGCAGACCGCAAGCACCCGCAAGGGTGGTAAACATCGGAACGATAGAAAAGCCAAGGCCGCGCAGGTGTGCCGACTGAACGTCCATCGCCCCGCAGAGGAATGTGGTGAGGGTGATGATCCGCAAACGAACCAGCGCTGCCTGCATCGATACCTCCGAGTCCAAAAACAGACCGAGCAGCGGACGGGCAAACAACAGAATGATGACGGCAAGTCCGATTGCAAAGGTGGCATCCAGCAGATGACCATACAGGTTTGCCTGACGGATGCGCCGCTTTTTCTGCGCACCGAAGTTTTGGCTGGTGAACGCCATCGTGGTGGTATAGAAGGCGGCCATCGCGGTGTAGACGATATTTTCGATCTGACTGGAAGCGCCCGCCGCTGCCATATGTGCCGCGCCGAAGCTGTTGATGGTGGATTGGATCAGCACGTTGGAAAAAGCGAACAGCGACGATTGGATGCCCGAAGGAATGCCGAGCCTCAGGATCTCGGACAACCGCTTGCGGTAGATCCGCAGGTGGGACGGCTCCAGGCGGATGTTGCTTTTTTCGCGCATCAGCGCGATGACCACCAGTACAGCGGAGATATACTGTGCTGTGATGGTAGCGATACCGACACCGGCGACATCCATCTTAAAGCCCAGCACGAACAGCAGGTTGAGCAGGACATTGGCAAGTCCCGATAAGGCAAGGAACCACAGCGGGCGCTTGGTGTCGCCGGCGGCACGCAGAATGGCAGCACCAAAGTTATATACCATAAAGCCGGGCATACCCAGGAAGTAGATGCGTATGTAGAGTGTTGCTTTTTCCAAAACCACCGAGCCGTCTGCTCCAGTGCCCATCAGCAAGAGCAGCGGTTTGGACAGAAGCAGGCCGGTGACCATCAGGAATACACCGCAGATGAGCGAGATCATCATCGCCGTGTGAACACTTTGGCGTACACGCTTGTGATGGTGAGCACCGATGTGACGTGCCACGACGGTGAGAACACCGGTACATAGACCAATAAACAAATTGACGATCAGTGCCGTTAAGGAGCCGGTGGAGGAGATAGCAGCCACGGCTGTGTCGCCTACCGGAGAGAGTGCGACCACGAACGTATCCGCAGCGTTATACAGCACCTGCAGAACGCCCGTGGCGATGACGGGCAGTGCGTAAAAAAACATTTTCGGTAACAGCGGCCCGACACACAGGTCGCGCTTGGAACGGTTGGTCATTATGTACCCCTCCATACCTTCAGACGATACCTATGAAACACGGATATTGTACCACACGGTAACGAAAAAGTCTTGCCAAAAACGACCTCGACTGCGCCATTTTTTGACATGGCAGAACCTCCACGCCTACACCATACCATACTTCACCGTTTTGTCAAGACGTTTTCCAGAATATTCCGTGAAAATTTGAATGGTGCGCGGAAACGCTAACGGTAGCAGTCAAAAAGGAGGGAAACGGTATGGCAAAAGGGTTTATGAAATTTGCCAAGGGTATGGGAATCGGTCTCGCGGTCGGCTGTGTTACCGGCGTGATCGCTAACCAGTACGTGCACAGCGGCAAAGAAGGTATGAAAAAGACGGTGGGCAAGGCGCTGAAGAATATGAGCGAGCTGGCAGAAGAACTCGGCGAGATGTTTTGAGAAGAGCACCATAAAAAACGGAGCATCCGGTCGGATGCTCCGTTTGCTGTTTTACCGTTCTTCGCGGAAGTAGGGGAGGCCCAGACTTGCCGGCGGCTGATGCTCACGTTTTTTACGCATGCTGGTGATGATGAGAACGACCAGCGTAACGACGTAGGGGAGCATAGAGACCAAGTACTGCATCGAACGGTTATCACCGAAATTCAAATAGGCGGGCAGTACATACAGACCGCCGAACAGGAACGAACCCCAAATAGCAGAAGCAGGTTTCCACAAGGCAAAAATCACCAACGCGATAGCCAGCCAGCCGCGGTCGCCGAAGCCGCCGTCGCTCCACGTGCCGTGGGTATAGTCCATAATGTAGTACAGGCCACCCAAGCCCGCGATCGCTCCACCGATGACGGTTGAAAGGTACTTGTGACGCGTGACGTTGATGCCGGCGGCATCCGCCGTAGCCGGATCCTCGCCGACCGAGCGCAGGTTCAATCCGGCGCGTGTTTTCTTAAGAAACCAGGCCACAACCAAAGCGATGGCAACCGAAAGGTAGACTAAAAAACCGTAATCAAACAGCAGCGTACCAACGGCTCCCAGGTCATCGGCGAAGGGGAGGGTCTTGCAAAACACTTCGCTGGTACGCTTGACCGACAGCGAACCGCCCTCGCCGAACAACTGTGCCAGCGAGCCGCCGAAAAAGTTGCCGACACCCATACCGAAGGTGGTGAGTGCTAAACCGGTAACGTTTTGGTTGGCACGCAAGGTGACGGTCAAGAAGCTGTAGATCAGCGCCATCACTGCCGCGCCGAGCAGCGCCGAAAGCGTGGTGATCAACACGGCGAGCCAACCGATGTAAGCGTCTCCGGCAAAACGCTCATAGAAAAACGCGCCGATAATACCGGACACACCGCCCATATACATAATACCGGGAATACCAAGGTTCAGGTGGCCGGATTTTTCGGTGAGGATCTCACCGGTCGAACCGAAAAGCAGCGGGACGCCCTGACGGATAGCGCGGGGCAAAAACATAAGAAGCCAATTTACAACAGCATCCATCAGTCAACACCCCCTTTTTTGGAATGGCGGAAATTGATCTTGTACCGAATGAAAAATTCACAGCCGATGATGAAGAACAAAATGATACCGGTGACGATATCCGCCAGGCTGTCATCCAAACCGAAGTTGGTAGCGATGGCACCGGCGCCGCGCTGCAGGAAAATGATCAGGAAGGCGGCAAAGATCATCGCAATGGGATTAAAGCTGGCCAGCCACGATACCAGGATGGCGGTAAAGCCTTGTCCCTCGACGGCATCGGGGTAGATGGTATGATTGATACCGCTGGTGAGCAGCATACCTGCCAAACCGCAGATCGCACCGGAGACCGCCATGGTACGGATGATAACCTTTTTCACGTTGATGCCGACATAACGGGCGGTGTTTTGGCTTTCACCGACAACAGATATCTCGTAGCCCTGCTTGCTGTATTTCAGATAAATGAATATGAGGATACATACCAGCAACACGGTTACAATAACGGGCAGGTATCGGTTGCCATTGATCTCGGGCAGCCAACCACCTTTGGTGAACAGGTTGATGACACCGACCTTGGCGGAGTTTTTGGGGCTTTCCCATACGATTTCCAGAAAGGCTACCAGTGAAATGGCAATGTAGTTCATCATCAGGGTGAACAAGGTCTCGTTGGTATTGTAATACGCTTTGAAAACAGCGGGAATGACGCCCCACAGCGCACCGGCAAGCATACTGACGAGCAGCATCAGCGGAAACAGAAGAGCCGGTTGCATCGAATCGCCGCAGTAGATCATAAACGTAGCAGCTGCTACACACCCCATCAGAGTTTGGCCCTCGGCACCGCAGTTCCAGAATTTCATCTTAAATGCCGGGGTGACAGCCAAAGAAATGCAAAGCAGGATGGCGACTTTTTGGAATGTGACCCACATCATACGGGTCTGCGACGGATCTTCCAGATTGAAGTTACCGCCTGCCATGGCGACGTATACATCCACGGGGTTGAGGTCGGACACCAGCATAATGATAACGCCGGCAACGGCGAGGGCGAGAAGGATCGCAACGCCGCGGATCGACCACGCCTTCCACCAAGCCATACTTTCACGCTTGGTAATGTGGATCAGCGGCTCGCGGTGATGCTTCTTGACGACTTTTTCACTCATTCGGCTCACCTCCGCTTACATCACTCTTGGTCATCAGTAGACCGATCTCTTCCTTCGTAGTCGTGCGGGCGTCCACCAAACCGGTGATCTTGCCCGAGCCGATGACCAAAATACGGTCACACAGTTCCAGTAACACATCCAGATCCTCGCCGACGAAGATGACGGCGACGCCGTTTTGCTTTTGCTGATTGAGCAGGTTGTAGATGGTGTACGAGGAGTTGATGTCCAAGCCACGCACAGGATACGCCGCCATCAGCACGGTGGGGGCAGCAGCGATCTCACGGCCGACCAGCACCTTTCGTACGTTACCGCCCGACAGACGGCGCACGGGGGTATGGGCACTGGGGGTGACGACCTGAAGATCGTCGATGATCTTATCCGCCAGATCGCGCGGCGCTTTGCGCTGCAGGAACGCCGAATGACCTTTGCGGTAGCTGCGCAGCATCATATTGTCGATGATATCCATATTGCCGACCAGGCCCATACCCAAGCGATCCTCCGGCACAAAAGAGAGACGCACGCCGAGCTCGCGGATCTGTAGGGGGGTCTTGTTGCGGAGATCCTCCACCTCGCCGGTTTTGGGGTCGTGATAATAAATATCTCCCTCGGTCAGATGTTGCAGACCGGCGATAGCCTCCAGCAGCTCACGCTGACCCGAACCCGCGATACCCGCGATACCGAGGATCTCGCCCGAGCGGGCCGTAAAAGTGACGTCGTCCAGTACACGCACACCCTGACGGTTAACACAGGTGATGTCTTTCACAACGAGACGGTCGACCGGATCCTGCGGGTCGCTGCGGTCGATGTTGAGTTCGATCTTCTGACCGACCATCATCTCGGTCAGTTCGGATTCGGTGGTTTCGGCGGTATTGACTGTGCCGACATATTCGCCCTTGCGCAGCACCGAGACGCGGTCGGACAGCGACAGCACCTCGTGTAGCTTGTGGGTGATGATGATGATCGCCTTGCCGTCATCCCGCATACGGCGCAGGATGGTAAACAGTTTTTGCGTTTCCTGCGGCGTCAGTACGGCGGTGGGTTCGTCCAGGATTAGGATATCCGCGCCGCGGTACAGCACCTTAATAATTTCCACTGTCTGTTTTTCCGAGACCGACATGGTGTAAATCTTCTTGGTGGGATCGATGTCAAATCCGTAGCGTTCACAGATCTCCTGCACCTGCGCATTAGCGGTTTTCAGATCATATTTACCGCCCTCGTTCAGACCCAGCACGATGTTTTCGGTTGCCGAAAACACGTCGACAAGCTTGAAGTGCTGGTGGATCATACCGATCTTGTAGTCAAAGGCATCCTTCGGAGAGGAAATGACAGCCGGTTCGCCGTCGATGAAGATCTCACCCTCGTCGGGAAAGTAGATGCCCGAGATCATATTCATTAGGGTGGTCTTACCGCTGCCGTTTTCACCCAGAATGGACAGGATCTCGCCGCGATACGCGGTCAGATCGACATTCTTGTTGGCGGTGACAGAACCAAAACGCTTGGTAATACCACGTAGTTCGATCGCCGGAACAGGCGTGTATTCACTCATATACATCCTCCTTTGGATCTTGTTTTGAAACAAACCTCCGCACGCTTGTTTCAAAACAAGCTTCTGCTCATATAATCACTGCGGGCGAGGCAGGAGTTTCCTGCCTCGCCTGCAGCCAGTTGTACGTACGTTGCCGGAGGCGATTACTTCGTGGTAACGCCGTCGATGTCGATGTCGAAGTAAGGAGCGGAACGCTTCTTGGATTCCTGGAAAGCACCGTTTTCGATAACTTCCGTGTCACCCTGCCAGGTTTCATCCGTGTTGACATCCGCCAGGTAGGTGGTCATCTCTTTGCCGTCCTTTTTCCAAGTGGAGGTGGCAAACACCTGCAGCTCACCGGCTTCGAGCTTAGCCTTCGCTTCGGCAACCGCCTGCTTGGCCTCTTCCGAAACAGACTTGCCGAACTCGGACAGTTCAACGGAACCGTTCTTCAGGCCGCCGCACCAGTCGGTAGCGATAGCTTCGCCGTTGCAGACCTGGGCGATGATGTACTTGAAGTACGGAGCCCAGTTGATGCGAGAGGAGACCAGGAAGGTCTCGGGGCAAGCGGAATTGGTAGAACCGTTGTAAGCAACGTTGGGAACGCCGGCAGCCTCGCAAGCGTTGGGAGCACCCATCGAGTCAGCGTGCTGGCTGATGAGAACGCAGCCGTCGTTGATCAGTGCGTTGGCATATTCCATTTCCTTGGTCTCGTCGTACCAGGACTCTGTGTACTTGACGTCGATCGTTGCGGTCGGGCAAACCGAGCGGGCGCCCAGATAGAAGGAGGTCATACCGGATTTCACTTCCGCGTACGGCATAGCGCCTACGTAACCGATCTTGGCCTGCTGTGCGGTGATCTTACCGGAAGCGATCATTTCGTTCAGCTTGAAGCCGGCAACGATACCCGCCAGATAGCGACCTTCGTAGATGGATGCAAACGCATTGTGGAAGTTGGAGACACCGGCAGTGTGCGCTTTGGTGCCGGTAGCATGGCAGAACTGCACTTCCGGATACTCGGTCGCAGCCTGGATCATGTAATCCTCGTGACCGAAGCTGTCGGCAAAGATAATGTCACAGCCACCCTCGGCCAACTCAACGGCTGCTTCATAGCAATCGGAGCTTTCCGGGATACCCTTTTTCATCACGACCTGCTCATCCTTCAGATTGAGAGCGGCTTTCACTTCGTTGGCAGCCTTGATGAAGTTCAGGTCATAGGTAGAATTTTCATCATGCAGGAAGATAAAACCGATCTTCAGGTCAGCCAATTTCGCCTGATCGATCTCGACGTTTTCGTCGGGAGTGTCAGGGGTAACTACGCCGCCGTTGTTTTGGGGGTCGGTGTTTGTCTGGGTTTCCGGTCTGGCACAAGCGGCAAGACCGAGCACCATAACAAGCGCCAAAAGCAGTGCCAGGATCTTTTTCATGTGTTTTCCCTCCGTTTTTTTTGTTTATTACAGCTGCGAGAACGCAACAATGTAACCTTACTCTTGAACGAACGTGATGTTCGCGCCGTCCATCGCGGCGATGCGTGCAAGCGATTCAACACGGATGCCGCGGCTGCGGATGAGATCCCCGCCCGGCTGGAACGCCTTTTCAAAGACAATACCCGCGCCAACCACCGTGGCACCGGCGGTTTCCACCACTTGGATCAGGCCGTTGAGGGCCTGTCCGTTGGCGAGAAAGTCGTCGATGATGAGCACGCGGTCCTCCGGCTGCAAAAAGCGGCTGGAGACGATGATCTGGCTGGTGGTGCCGTGGGTATAGGATTCCACCGTGGCGGTGTAGACGTCGCCGAAAATGTTGGTGGTTTTGGATTTCTTGGCAAACACGACCGGTACGCCGAAGTACTGCGCCGTGAGGCAGGCGATGCCGATGCCGGAGGCCTCAATGGTGAGGATTTTGGTGACGCCTGCGTCACGGAACAGGCGTTCAAACTCCTGACCGAGCTTGCAGACGAAGGCCACGTCGATCTGGTGATTGAGGAAGCTGTCGACCTTGAGAACGTTGCCCGGCAGAAATTGCCCATCCTGCAATATCCGATCCTCCAGCAATTTCATAAAAACATCACCCCAATATAATATGTTCTAATTGTAAACTTTTTGCTGAAAAATGTCAACAGGCAACTGCGAAAAAAGCATAGATCCGTGGTTGCTTTTTGATGGGAAAAGCGATATACTTTAAAAATGAAAATCGGGCGCTCCTCACCCTCTCAGGGCTCGAATCCCCGATACAAAAGAAAGAACGCTATCACCCTGGCGGGTAATCGCGTTCTTTGGTGAACCATCGGGGATAAAGCTGCTTCGCGTCTTTCGTGCTCGGGTACCGTTCGTACGAACGGTACCCGCCGTCGCACTTCGTCGCTGAAAAACAGTCCCCCGGACTGTTTTTCAGGCGCTCCTCACCCTCTCAGGGTTCGAATCCCCGATACAAAAGAAAGAACGCCATCACCCTGGCGGGTAATCGCGTTCTTTGGTGAACCATCGGGGATTCGAACCCCGGACACCCTGATTAAAAGTCAGGTGCTCTGCCAACTGAGCTAAT
>JAGBFF010000069.1 GCA_017936615.1 Clostridia bacterium
ATCATCGGTAAGCTCATCCCCGCCGGTACGGGTATGCAGGTCTACAACGATGTGGACGTCATCAACACCCACGCTTCCAGTGACGATCCGTATGTTGCCGCACTGCGCAGCATGCTGGAGGACACCGAGGAAGCCGAAGTTGAGGAAGTAGCCGAGGAAACCGTCGAAGAGACGGACGCGACTGCTGACGACGCGGAATAATCTCAAACGAATCCCCGCTTGTGGAAATCCATAAGCGGGGATTTTTCTGGCATATTCGATCAACAAACGGCATATATTTCTTTACATTTGTCGATTTTTCTGCTAAAGTAGTAGTGTAGCTAAAGGAGGCGTACGCCATGAAAACTGTTAAGGATTATGTTCTGACCATCCCGGACTTTCCCGAGCCGGGTATTATGTTCCGCGATCTGACCTCGGTGCTGCAGGATGCCGACGGCTTCCAGCTCGCTATCGATGAAATGCTGAATCTGCTGGAGGGTGTGGAGTTTGACGTGATCGCCGGTGCGGAGTCACGTGGCTTTATTTTGGGCACTCCCCTTGCCTACAACCTGCACAAACCCTTCATCCCTATCCGCAAGCAGGGGAAACTGCCGCGCGACGTCGTGTGGCAGGAATACGAGCTGGAATACGGCTCGGCGGTTATTGAAATGCACCGCGACGCCATCAAGCCCGGCCAGAAAGTCGTTCTCGTCGACGATCTGCTTGCTACCGGCGGTACGATGGCCGCTTGTGCCAAGCTGGTAGAGGAAGTCGGCGGCGAGGTCGTCTCCATGCTGTTCCTGATGGAACTGGAGGGTCTGAACGGTCGCAGTAAGCTCGCGGGATACGATGTTAAATCCGTCGTTGCTTACGAAGGAAAATAACATACACACAGAAAAAGCGCTCTGCAACATGTTGCAGAGCGCTTTCGTTTATTGTTTTTCTTTGTGATGTCCGGCGGCAATCAGCTTGTGATGACGGCGATGCTTTACTTCATCTGTCATGGGATGAATTTCACCAGCAGCCGCCAGCGCCTGACGAGTCAGCAACGGACCAACCAATTCGTAGATCAACACAGCAAACAGTGTGATATTGCGAATCAGTTCACCCTCCGCACCGAGCTGCATCGCCGTAGTACACATACCGAGAGCGACGCCCGCCTGTGGCAACAGCGTAATACCGAGATACTTGCAGATCTGCGGTTCACACTTGGTCAGCTTGGCACTGCCCATCGCACCGAAATATTTACCCAATGAGCGCGACACGATGTACGCCACGCCGACACCGACAATCGCCACATCGGTGAACACGCCGAGATCCAGCTCCGCACCGCTGATAACGAAAAACAGTGCGAACAGCGGCGACGTCCATTTGTCTGAGGCGGCCATCAGGTCGTGCGACAACGGGCAGATGTTGCAGAAGATCGTGCCCAGCATCATGCAGACCAGCAGCGACGAGAACTGAACGTGCACCGGGCCGATGTGGAAATCCAGCATCGACAACGCCGCAGTCAGAAACACGACACCAATGGTGAGGTTGAGACGATTGGTGTTGGAGTTGTACAGCCGTTCCAGTTGTGTTAATACCCAACCCATGATGGCGCCAAGCACCAATGAGCAAGCGATCTCGATCAGAGGATTAACCAAAATGGAGATCAGATCCAGATTGCCGCTGACCATCGTTTTGGCAATACCGAACGACACGGCAAACACCACTAAGCCGACCGCATCATCCAACGCCACGATGGGCAACAACAGCTTTGTCAACGGGCCCTTGGCCTTATACTGACGTACGACCATCAGTGTCGCCGCCGGGGCGGTCGCCGTAGCGATAGCGCCCAGTGTGATGACCTGTGGCATCGTCAGCTTGTCGGGGATCAGCAGATGCACACCGAACAGGCACAGATCCACGAGCAGCGTAGCAACCAACGCCTGCACCACGCCGATGACGAGCGCCTGCCTGCCGGTCTTTTTCAAATCGCTGACGCGGAATTCATTACCGATGGAAAACGCGATAAAGCCGAGCGCCACTTCGGAAATGACCGACAATGCACCAACGGCTTCTTCACTATCAAAGCCGAGCCCCGGGATACCAAAACTGCCAATGCAGTATGGGCCGATCAGCACACCGGCAATGAGATATGCCGTCACCGACGGCAGCTTGAACGGTTTGAACAAGCGGGTCATAAGCAACCCGGCAAGCAATGCGATAGACACAGATAACAGCACAACATTACTTCCTTTGAAGATATTTTTAGAGGCCTGACCTATTGTACTGCGATTGTCGCAAAAAAGCAAGAGGCATCCCCGAATTTTCGCGTTTTTTTGGAATAACCTTGCTATTTCACAGCGCCTACTGTATAATGGAAAAAACTGTGGCGCAGAGGTGTTTACTATGAGCAAACATATTGGTATTGTTTCCCCCGCTTTCTTGTGGGATTCCGATCAAACCAATCTCGATTTTTACCGCTTTGGTAACAGTTACAGCAAGCGAATTTACGAGTGCGGCGGTGTCCCGTTCGGCCTACTTCCGCAGGACGGACTTCGTATTTCCGAAGAAGCCCTGGACTTTGTGGACGCCTTCGTCGTATGTGGCGGTACAAGACTATGGCCCTATCACTATCAGGCGGTTGACTATGCCATCACCCACGGCAAGCGCTATCTCGGCATCTGTATGGGTATGCAGCTTCTGCATAGGTATTTCAAGCTGATTGATTATGCGAAAGAAACCGGATATACCGGCGATTTGTTTGAACTGTATCAAACACACGAAGGTGAGGACTGGGTCTCCCTGCACCGTGTAGAGGGACACGCCAAAGGCTTTTTACGGGATCACCTGGATGAATGTAAACACCCTGTCAAGCTGGTGCCGGATACCCACGTCCACCGTCTGCTCGGTCAGGACGTCATTCATGCCGTTACCGCCCACAGACACTGTGCCCATCATCCGTCGGACAAGCTTGTGGTTTCAGGCTATGCCGAGGACGGTACGATCGAAGTGATCGAATACGGCGAGCAAGCGATCGGCGTACAGTTTCATCCCGAACCGGACGATACGTTACTGCCACTGTTTGAGTTTATTTGCCGATAAGAAAGGAGCGAAGCAACCTGCGTTGCTTCGCTCCTTTTTGTTTTTGTTAAGCTTTCATCGCTTTGATCTTCGCTTCGGCGGCCTCACGCATCTTGTACTTGAGGATCTTACCCGCCGCATTCATCGGGAAACTGTCCACAAAATCAATGTACCGCGGCACCTTATGCCGTGCCATATTGGCAGCAACATAATCCTTCATCTCCTGCTCGGTCATGGTCTCCCCTTCCTTGAGGATGATGCACGCCATGATCTCTTCACCATACTTTTCGTCCGGCACGCCAATAACCTGTACGTCGCTGACCTTCGGGCAGGTGTAGATGAACTCTTCGATCTCTTTGGGATAAATATTCTCGCCGCCGCGGATGATCATATCCTTGAGTCGACCGGTGATGAGATAGTTGCCGTCGGGACGGCGGCAGGCAAGGTCACCGGTGTGCAGCCACCCATCCGCGTCGATCGCGGCGGCGGTCGCCTTCGGCATCTTGTAGTAGCCCTTCATAATGTTGTAGCCACGCGCCACGAACTCGCCGTTGACACCATCGGGGCAATCCTCACCCGTTTCGGGATCGACGATCTTGCACTCCACATGAGCAAACGCGCTGCCAACCGTTTCGGTGCGTACCTCAAGCGAATCGTAATAGCTGCTCATCGTGCAGCCCGGCGAAGCCTCGGTCTGGCCATACACCGAAACGATCTCACGCATATTCATATTGGATGCCTCGGTTGCCTTCTTCATCAAATCGGCCGGGCAGTTCGCACCCGCCATAATACCGATGCGCATGTGTGAAAAGTCGGTCTTGACGAAATCCTCATGCTGCATCATCGCAATAAACATCGTCGGCACACCGTTAAAAGCCGTGATATGCTCGTTATGTACACACGCCAATGCCGGCTTCGGAGAAAAGTACGGCAGTGGCAGCATCGTCGTACCGTGAGTCATCGATGCGGTCATCGACAGCACCATACCGAAGCAATGGAACATCGGCACCTGGATCATCATGCGGTCGGCAGTGGACAGATCCATATGGTCGCCGATATATTTACCGTTGTTGACGACGTTGTAGTGTGTCAGCATAACGCCCTTGGGAAAACCGGTAGTGCCCGAGGTGTACTGCATATTGCAAACGTCGTCCTTGTTGACCGCAGCCGCCATACGATAGACCTCTTCCACAGGCACCTGCTCGGCGAACGCCAGACAGTCATTCCATTCCAGACAGCCCTTCTGACGGAAGCCGACGGTGATGACGTTGCGAAGGAACGGCAGACGGCGCGTGTGCAGCGCCTTGCCCGCTTTCAGCGTTTCCAGTTCAGGACAAAGCTCGGCGATGATCTTGCCGTAATGGCAATCCTTGGCACCTTCGGTGATAATGAGCGTATGGGTATCGGACTGGCGCAGCAAATACTCGACCTCGTGGATCTTATACGCCGTGTTCACCGTAACCAACACCGCGCCCAGCTTCACCGTGGCCCAAAAAGCAATATACCACTGCGGCACATTGGAACACCATACCGCCACGTGCGAGCCGGCTTTAACACCGAGCGCGATCAGCACGCGAGCAAATTCGTCCACATCGTCGCGGAACTCACTATAGGTGCGGGTATAATCCAAGGTCGTGTACTTAAACGCATATTGGTCGGGGAATTCCTCCACCATACGGTCCAGCACATCCGAGAATGTCGCATCGATCAGGCGATCCTTTTCCCATACGTACTTACCGGTATGTGCACGGTTGTAGTACAGTGCCTTCTCGTTACGCGAGGTGTCGCCAAACGGCTTCATATACGAGACAAACTGGGAGAAAATGATCTCCATATCATCCAGTTCCTCGCACCACGACGGATCCCACACAAGCGAGATAAAGCCATCGTAGTTGACGGAACGGAGCGCGAGCATCATATCGGCGATCGGGAGATCCCCTTCACCAAGCAGGCAATACTCCACAGCACCATCCTGCTTGGTTGCATCGTTAATATGCACATGGCGTACATAAATGCCGAGATTTTTGATGATGTCATCAGGAGCCTCGCCGGCGCCGAGATACGCTGCCGCCATATTCCACAATGCCGCCAGATGATCCGATGCGAAGCGATCGAGCAGATCGCGCAGTTTGGCAGTGCTGACAAATAAGCCTGCCGTTTCCACCAGCAGGGAAACGCCACACGCCTCCGCCTCGGGCAACAGCTCAGCAAGCAGAGCGTACACCGTCTCCACCGCAGCGTCGACGTCATCCTTCGCCTCGGCACGAACACGAACAGCCGGGATCTTCAGGTTGCGCGCGATCTCCATGCACTGACGGATCTCCGCTGCGCAACCGTCTGCCGCAGCAGGATCGGCAATATCGCCGATCGCATCAATGCAAGGAAGCTGCAATTTCTTTTCGTATAGGCGACGCAGTGTCGCTGCCGCTGTGTAATCGTGGAACGCACCGTCTTTGTCGGTAAACAGACGGTTATGAATATTATGCAGTTCAATCCCCTCGAAGCCGAGATCTTGCGCAATATCACAGAACTCCTCAAAGGTGCTGTTATGCCAGCCTTTGGTGGAAAATGAAAACTTCATGGATTACGCCTCCTCGTAGACGATCTTATTCACCGCGCTGAGATACGCGCGGATACTGGCGCCGATGATATCGGTGGAAATACCGTTGCCGGAATACACCTTACCACCGGAACGCAACTTGACGAGAGTGCTGCCCATAGCGCCGCGACCTTCCGTGACCGATTGGATCTGGAAATCGTCCACCTCAAAATGCTGACCGATGATCTGCTCGATGGTACGGAATGCCGCATCGATCGGGCCGTCTCCCGTGCCAATACCCTGTAGCACCTTATCGTTATGCAGCAACGTGATCTGTGCGCTGGCAGACAGCACGTTGCCGGTATTGATGACATAATTCTCCAGCTTATAGGTAGCCGGCACTTGCAGCGCCACACTGGCGATGATCGCATCCAATTCCTTCGCGCCGACATTTTTCTTTTCCGCAACGCGGCAGAATTCTTCGTAAACCTTATTTTCATCTTCATCAGACAGATCGTAGCCCAACTTCGCAGCTGCGGCAATCACCGTCTCCTTGTTATCCTTGGCATCCAGATGAATACCCATCTCATCCGCCGCCGATACCGAAACCACGGCGCTGTCCTTGGACTTTTCGGCAACCCAGTTAATCTGCTTGATGGTGCGATGCAGCTGCGTATAGCGGAGACGGCTGGAAAAGCCGTAGGTGTTACCGCAGTTCTTCACCATCGTGGCAAAACTCTCCAGCGGCACTGTGTTGCCGGAGACGTCGGTCTTCACGCAGGTAACACCGCGGCGAACCGCCAGAATCGCCTGCGCAACGGCGAGACCGTTCTGGTTATCACAACGTACCGCCACCGGCACATTGATTCCCTCTGTTACCTCTGCCACAAACGCGGCAAAATCATCCGGAAGCATCTCGCCCGTGCTGTCGCACAAGCTGACCGTCTTGGCACCGACCGCTACCGCCGAGGTCAGCGCCTGCTTCAGAAAGGCAGCATCGGTGCGAGTCGCATCGACAGCGCAAAACTCGACGTCGGCACACTTTTCAGCCGCCATAGCAACCGCTTTGCCGACCCATTCCAACATCGCGGCAGGCTTCTTGTGAGCTGTATACTCCATACCGACCGCCGACAAAGGCAGCTCAATACGAATACGGGCGTGCGCAGCATTATTCAACGCAGTAGCGGCATCCTCGATGCTCTCTGCGCTGATGCCGGCCGCTACCGACAAAATGCTTTCCTTGACGAAAGCGCTGATGGTGCGCACCAACAGTGTATCCGCCTTTCCGCCAGCGATCGGCGGTAATTCAATAATATCCACATGCAGATTTTCCAACTGACGCGCGATCTCCAGTTTCTCCTTGAAACTGTAAGCACTGCCCTGCGGGCACAACGTAGTGTCGGCGATTTGAATGTGTTTCATAAGATCGACTCCTTTTTGCGCACCATGTGCGATTTGCATTAAAAAAGACCTGAGGCCTTTTGACCTCAGGGACGAAAACACAACTTTCCGCGGTACCACCCTGATTACCGTAAACACGGTCATCTCGAAGAACTCCAACAAGTTCCCTGCCATGATAACGGAGCATGCCGTAGTCGCCTACTGAGAAGTCTGTTCAGCTACTCTGCTCAGGAGCCAGAATTCCTACTCCCACCGTACCGCCCTCACAGCAACGGCGGCTCTCTGTAACGGTTTGCGGAATAGAAAAATCTCCATCAACGCATTTGAAAATATTGTTATCATTATATACCAGCGTTTCCGATTTGTCAACAGCGAATTTCAAGTTTTCGGATATGAAAAACCGGCTGCCGCAGGCAGCCGGTTTTGTGGATATAATTTAATCGATCGGGCAGGTCCAGCCAAAGGTGTCCCCGCCCTTGCCCCACTGGATACCGGTCAGAGTATCGTACAGCATCTGGGTTACTTCGCCGATCTCGCCGTTGTTGACAGGGTGCTGAACGCCTTTGTAGCAGAACTCGCCGATGGGCGACACGACAGCAGCCGTACCGCAGCCCCACGCCTCTTCCAGCGTACCGTCCTGCATCGCCTGCTCCAGCTCGTCGATGCTGAACAGCCGCTCGGTCACCTTGTAGCCAGCCTTCTTCAGCACTTCGATGCAGGATTTGCGGGTAATACCCGGCAGGATCGAGCCGGAGAGCATCGGGGTGATGATCTCACCGCCGATCTTAAACATCACGTTCATCGCGCCGACTTCCTCGATGTATTTGCGCTCCACGCCATCCAGCCACAGCACCTGCGAGTAGCCCTTCTGCTCGGCGCGCTCACCGGCGCGGTTGGAGGCTGCGTAGTTGCCGCCGCACTTCGCTTCACCGGTACCGCCGCGCACCGCACGGACGTCCTGATCCTCGATCATGATCTTGACCGGGTTAATACCCTCTTTGTAGTAGCTGCCAACAGGCGAGGCGATGATGATATAAGTGGCGTTGTGCACCGCATGCACGCCCAGTGTTTCGTCGTTACCGAACATAAACGGGCGCAGGTACAGCGACGTACCCGGTGCCGAAGGCGTCCACTCCTGCTCAAACTTCACAAACTCCTTGAGGATGTACAGCGCATCCTCCTCGGGAATGGTCGGCAGGCACATACGCTCCGCGGAGCGGTTCATACGGCGGATGTTCTCCAGCGGACGGAACAACTGCACCTTGCCGTCTGCACGGCGATACGCCTTCAGACCCTCGAAAATTTCTGAGCCGTAGTGCAGCACCGTGGAAGCCGGATGCAGGGACAGGTTGCCGAACGGCACAATGCGTGCATCGTGCCAGCCCTGCTCACGCGAATAATCCATCACAAACATGTGATCGGAAAAATATTTGCCGAAACCCAACGTCGAAGCCTCCGGCTTCTCCTTGGGACAGGTGGTTTTGGTTACCTTGATCTCCATCGTTCTTCGCTCCTTACTCAAAATCCGCGCCGATCTGCATCGCCTTGAGGTTGGTTTCCAGCATATCGGCACGCTTGGCGGAAATGACCTTGCCCAATGCAGCACGCAGGCTGTCCTCACTGAAATCACCGAGCGCCGAGAGGATCTTACCCATCAGGATCATATTGGCGAGGGTGGGCATCCCATTCTCATTAGCAAGACGAGTGGCCGGTACGTAATAAACCGTCACATCGTCACGGTTGACCTTGCGCTCGATCAACGTGGAGTCAGCAAAGATCATGCCGCCGGGAACGACCGCGGACTCGTACTTGTCCAGCGAAGGCAGATTCATCGCAACCAGCACGTCGGGATTCGCCACGATGGGCGAACCGACCGGCTCGTCGCTGAGGATGATACCGCAGCTGGCAGTACCACCGCGCATTTCCGGACCGTAGGAAGGAAGCCAGCTTACCTGCTTATCGTCCATCAGGCCTTTGTATGCCAAAAACTTACCGGCGAACAGAATACCCTGACCGCCGAAGCCGGAAAACAAAAACTGTGTGGTGCTCATTTTGCTTCCTCCTTTGCCGCGGAACGATCCTTATACACGCCGAGCGGATAGTACGGCAGCATATTGTCGTCGATCCATTTCAGCGCCGCCTGAGGCGTCATACCCCAGTTGGTCGGGCAGGAGGATACGACCTCAACGAGCGAGAAGCCCTTGCCGTCCAGCTGGTTCTGGAACGCTTTTTTGATCGCTTTTTTTGCGTTGCGGATGTTCTTAACACTGTTGACGGTCACACGTTCCAAATACTCGGGGCCTTCCAACTGCGAGAGCATCTCGCACACGCGGATGGGGTAGCCGCAGTGATTGACATCACGGCCGTAGGGCGAGGTCTGGGTGACCTGGCCCGGCAGCGAGGTCGGCGCCATCTGACCGCCGGTCATACCGTAGATCGCGTTATTGACGAAGATCACGGTAATATTTTCATTGCGGGCGGCGGCGTGCACCGTCTCCGCCATACCGATGGAGGCCAAGTCGCCGTCACCCTGATAGGTGAACACGACGTGGTTTTCGGGATCGGAGCGCTTAACGCCCGTGGCGATCGCAGGAGCACGACCGTGCGCCGCTTCGATCATATCACAGTTAAAATAGTTGTATGCCATAACCGAGCAACCAACCGGCGCAATGCCGATAGCACGGCCTTCGATGCCGAGCTCGTCAAGCACCTCGGCAACCAAACGGTGGATAATACCGTGTGTGCAGCCGGGGCAATAATGCATCGGCATATCATTAAGGGCATGGGGTTTATCAAAGACGACCATTATTTGGCACCTCCGTTCGCAGCATTCTTAATAGCTTCCAGCACCTGCTCGGGCGACGGGATCATACCGCCGGCGCGATTGCACAGTGTCACCGGTGCTTTGCACTTGGTAGCCAACTGTACATCTTCGATCATCTGACCCATCGACAGTTCCACCGAGATAAACGCCTTGGCGTGCTCGGCTGCCTTCTCAAACGGCGCCTTCGGGAACGGCCACAGCGTGATCGGGCGGATCATACCGACCTTGATACCCTGCTTGCGTGCTTCATTGACAGCGCTGCGGGATACACGTGCCGCAATACCAAACGCTGCGATCACGATGTCGGCATCGTCAACCAGATATTCCTCGTACATGGCTTCATTTTCTTCAATGTACTTGTACCGCTCATAGCGATCGAAGTTGAATTTCTCCAGTTCTTCCGGAGCAAGGAACAGCGAGTTGACGATGTTGTGCTCGCGCTCCAACTTGGTGCCGGTGGTCGCCCACGGCTTTTCGGGAGCAGGCTCAATATCAAAATCCAGGCTGACAGGCTCCATCATCTGACCCATCGTACCGTCCGCCAGCACCATCGCCGTCATACGATACTTATCAGCAAGAGCGAAGCCTTTGACGGTCAGATCCGCCATTTCCTGCACCGAAGCCGGAGCAAGAACGATCATACGGAAATCGCCGTGACCGCCGGCGCGGGTCGCCTGGAAATAATCCGACTGGCTGGGCTGGATACCGCCGAGGCCGGGGCCGCCGCGCTGCACGTTGACGATAAACGCGGGCAGATCCGCACCTGCCAAGTAGGACAAACCTTCGCTCTTCAGCGCAATACCGGGACTGGAGGACGAGGTCATCACGCGCTTGCCGGTGGACGAAACACCGTACACCATATTGATCGCCGCGATCTCGCTCTCCGCTTGCAGAAAGCAACCGCCGATCTTGGGCATTTTCTTTGCCATATACGCGGCGATCTCCGTCTGCGGTGTGATGGGATAACCGAAATAATGACGGCAACCTGCCAGGATCGCTGCTTCAGCGATGGCTTCGTTACCCTTCATCAATACCTTATCTGCCATATCGCTCACCTTACCTTTCCACCTTGATGATGCAATCGGGGCACATCATCGCACAGAACGCACAACCAACGCAAGCCGCTTGGTCGGTGATCTCCGCAGGGTGGTGACCCTTCTTGTTGATCTTGTCTTTTGCCAGCTGCAACAGCTTCTTCGGGCAAGCGTCTACGCACAGACCACAGCCCTTGCAGTTGTCAGTTTTGAATGTCAACTTAGCCATATTCACTACTCCCTTTATTGGTATATCAGCATGAAAAGCCGATTTTTGCCTGTAATTCCAAACCGAACAATGCGGGAACCTTGCCCTCCAGTTCAGCATACAGATCTTGTCTTACCGTGGTAAGTACCAGTGGCACGCCGGTCAGTGCTTCGACCTCACGGGCATACGCCACAGAATCCAACACGTGCTGCGCGGTAGTTTCCGCCCCCAAATTGGAATTGTTTATCAACCCCGTAAACCGAATACCGCACGCCTGCTCGATCTCCTGCATGACCTCATACGTAGATGGGGCATCCGGAGTCAGCGGACGGTAACGATTGATGACCATCAGCATCGCGTAATCGTTTTCCTCAAGGATCTTGGGAGCAAGACGCCCCAGTGCCAGCGCGCCGCGATCATCGCCGCCGATATCCAACACCACCGTGAGTGACGTATCGTCGGTCACCGCGTACATTTCGGGCGGCAGTGCGGGTATGTCCACATTGCTGTTGGCGTATTCCGAGCAGATCAGCCCGATGCCGCGTGCGGCGAAATCATCACTGCTGTCCTTGGTACGAAAATACGGATTGACGATATCCAGGTCGGCAATCGTGACCCGCTCGTACTGCTGTTTCAGCGCATACGCGAGATTGACCGCCACATTGGTCTTGCCGCTACCGTAATGACCGCACAAAATGGTGAGTCGCTTTTGCTCTTTCATACGATCACCTTACAGCTTGTTACGCTGGATCTTGCCGCTAACCGTCTTGGGCAGGCTATCACGGAAGACCACGATACGAGGATATTTGTACGGAGCGGTACGCCGCTTGACGTAGTCCTGAATCTCTTTTTTGAGCTCGTCGGTCGGCTCGGTGCCGTTTACCAGCACAATGCTCGCCTTAACGACCTGCCCACGCACTTCATCGGGAGCGGCAGACACACCGCATTCCAGAACGTACGGCAGCTCCATAATCACGCTCTCGATCTCAAACGGCCCGATACGGTAACCGGAGGACTTGATAACGTCATCCACACGGCCGACGTACCAGTAGAAGCCGTCTTCATCCTGCCACGCCGTATCGCCGGTATGGTAGTAGCCGTCGTGCCACACCTCGGCGGTCTTTTCCGGAGCGTTATAATACCCGGTGAACAGACCGCAGGGCGCGCCGTTCTTGACATTGACGACGATCTCGCCCGTCTCACCGACGGGAACAGGGTTGCCGTCGGGATCGACGATGGATACGTCGTAGATCGGTGCAGGCTTGCCCATGGAGCCGATCTTGTGAGAAGCACCCACCATATTACCGATGATCATCGTGCTTTCGGTCTGACCGAAGCCTTCAATGATCTGTAAACCGGTCGCCTTTTCAACTTGGCGGTATACCTCGGGGTTGAGGGCTTCGCCGGCGGTGGTCATATGCTTCACTGAAGAGAAATCGTATTTGGAAATATCCTGCTTGATCATCATACGCAGCATCGTCGGCGGCGCACAGAAGGTCGTGATCTTGTATTTGGCAAACATCGGCAGGATATCGGCGGCATCAAAGCGGTCGAAGTCATACACGAAGGTTGCGGCCTCGCACAGCCATTGACCGTACAGTTTACCCCACATTGCTTTTGCCCAACCGGTATCCGAAATGGTGAAGTGCAGACCGTCGGGGTCCACATCGTGCCAATAGCGCGCCGTATGGAAATGACCGAGTGCATACTTGTAGTTGTGCGCTGCGATCTTGGGATACCCCGTCGTACCGGAGGTAAAGAACATCAGCATCAGATCGTCGCCACCCGGAGCATCCTCCGTGCGCTTGTAGTGCGTACTGTACAGCGTGTACTCGTCATCAAAGCTGCGCCAGCCCTCACGGGTACCGTTGACGATCAGCTTGTGCTTGAGATCGGGACATTTTTTCGCTGCCAGCTCCACCTGATGCGCGGTATCACCATCCGCCGTGCAAACCACAGCGCTGACGCCAGCCGCTTGGAAGCGGTATTCCAGATCGTGCTCCACGAGCTGGTTCGGCGCCGGAATGGCGATGGCACCCAGCTTGTTGAGGCCGATCATCGCAAACCAGAACTGATAGTGGCGCTTGAGGATCAGCATCACGCGGTCGCCCTTCTTGATGCCGAGCGACTTGAAATAGTTGGCGCACTGGTTGGACGCTTTCTTGATATCCTTGAAGGTGAAGCGGCGCTCGGTGTGATCGCGGCTGATGTGGAGCATCGCCAACTTTTCCGGCTCACGCTCGGCCAGTGCATCCACCAAGTCAAACGCAAAATTGAATTTCTCGGTATTCTTAAAGGTGATGGACGTGGGCGTGCCCTTTTCATTCTCCGTCACGTCGATAAATTGCTTGTAGATACGATCCTTGGTATCCTTATGCGCCGTCACACGCTCGGTGACCGCTTTTTCCGTAGTCAATTCGGGTATCGGCTCGCCGGTGGGGTTCAGAACGATGGCGTAGAACACGCAGTCCTCGCCACCGACAGCGATCATACCGTGCGGTGTGTCGGAGTCAAAATAAATACTGTCGCCGGGGCCAAGCACTTCGATATGCTCACCCACCTGCACCTTCAGCTTACCGCTGATGATGAGGTCGCACTCCTGTCCCGCATGAGTCGTCAGCTCGATATCCTTCTGCTGTGCTGCCTCATCGTAGGTGCTGCGCACATACAGCGGCTCGGCAATACGGTCGCGGAACGCATACGCCAAATTATAATAGGTCATACCATGCGCCTGAGACACCTTTTGGCCGGCACCGAAGCGGGTGACGGTGTAGGATTTCAGTGTCGGGCTATAGCCCTCAATAATATCGGTAACGTTGACATTCAGCGCCATGGCACAGCGGTAGATGAACGCAAAGTTCAGATCGCTCGTGCCGGCCTCACATTCCGCATATTCTGCCGCGGTAACGCCGGTCTTTACCGCCATATCCTCGACAGACAAGCCTTCCAGCTCACGCAGAGCGCGGATACGCCCTGCCATTTCTTTAATTTTGAAGTCCAGTGCCGTGATCTGTTCCATATCCTTACCTCATTTCGCGGGACGATAAAAGCACTCGTCCCAAAGCTATGCTTTTGAGACGAGTGCTGAAGTCACCCGCGGTACCACTCAAATTGCCCTCTGCCTCACGGCAGATGACCGCTTTTCGGGATCAAACAATCCCTATGCCTTTACGCAGCAATCACGGAGAGGTTCTACTTGCCTGCCACGCAGGGTTTCTTCCTCCCGGCTCGGAAGCTACAAACGCAAAGACCATACCGATGGCTCGCACCAGCCGCCATCTCTCTGAAGGATGATTCCCTGCGCCCTCTTCGTCAGCGCCTTTATATTAAATATATGAGTGATTATAGCACAGCCTTTCGGCGGATGTCAACTCTTTTTTGATAAAAACCGCGAAAATACGCATTACAGCTTGTTGCGCTGAATCTTGCCGCTAATGGTCTTGGGCAATTCGTCACGGAAGACCACCACACGCGGGTATTTGTACGGCGCGGTATGCTGCTTGACGTAGGTCTGGATCTCTTTCTTGAGTTCCTCGGTCGGCTCGGTGCCCTTCGTCAGCACGATGCTCGCCTTCACGATCTGCCCGCGCACCTCATCCGGCACAGCGGATACACCACACTCCACCACATACGGCAGCTCCATGATAACGCTTTCGATCTCGAACGGCCCGATACGGTAACCGGAGGATTTGATAACGTCGTCCACGCGGCTGACATACCAGAAATAGCCGTCCTCGTCACGCCACGCCGTATCGCCCGTGTGGTACAAACCGTCGTGCCAGGCATCGTTCGTCTTTTCGTCGTCCAGATAGTATTCCTTGAACAGGCCGCACGGCACCGACTTGTCGGTATGGATGACGATCTCGCCCGTCTCACCTACCGCCACGCTGTTGCCATCGGGATCGACGATATCCAGATCGAACTGTGGCGACGCCTTGCCCATCGAGCCGATCTTCGGCACAGTACCGACGAGGTTGGCGATCGCCAGCGTCGTTTCGGTCTGACCAAAGCCCTCCATGATCTCCAGACCGGTCGCCGCCTTGAATTGCTTGAACACTTCTGGGTTCAGCGCTTCACCGGCGGTGGTCATATGATGGATGGAGGACAGATCGTACTTGCTCAAGTCGCCGCGGATGAGCATGCGCAGCATCGTCGGCGGCGCACAGAAGGTCGTGATCTTGTACTTCGCAAACATCGGCAGGATGTCGTTTTCGTCAAAACGGTCAAAGTCATAGACGAATACGGCGCCCTCACACAGCCACTGACCGTACAGCTTACCCCACAGCGACTTGCCCCAGCCGGTATCAGAGATGGTCAGGTGCAGGCCGTCCCGCTCACAGCAATGCCAATAACGAGCCGTGACGAAATGACCCAGCGCATAGGTGTGCTTATGAGCCGCCATCTTGGGGTTGCCGGTCGTACCGGAGGTAAAGAACATCAGTGCCGTATCGTCACCGGCGGAAGCATCCTCCGGGCGAACAAATTTACGCGAAAACAGCTTGAATTCACCGTCGAAATCGTGCCAACCGTCGCGGCTTCCGCCGACCATCACCTGCGTGATCGACTGCGGACATTTTTTGGCGGCAGCTGCCGCGATCTCGGCGGTATCACCGTCGGCAGTGCAGACGATCGCCGTTACGCCCGCAGCGTTGAAGCGATATTCAAAATCATGCTCCTTCAGCTGATTTGTCGCGGGGATCGCTACCGCTCCGAGCTTGTGCAGTGCCACCATCGCAAACCAGAACTGATAATGACGCTTCAGCACCAGCATGACCTTGTCACCACGCTTAATACCGAGCGAGGTGAAATAATTGGCCGCCTGATTGGAATACTGCTTGATATCCTTGAAGGTAAAGCGGCGTTCGGTCTTGTTCTTATCCAAGTGCAGCATCGCCAGTTTGTCGGGATATTTCTCGGCGATACCGTCGACGATGTCGAAACCGAAATTGAAAGTATCGGTGTTTTTGAACTCAATATGCTTGAGCGCACCGTGTTCGTCCTCTTCCGTCTCGACAAACCTCTCACAGACCAGTGGCTGCGAGGTGTTGGAGGATACCAGGCTGCGGCGTACGACCTCTTCTTTGGTATCTTCACCCGGAAGAACGACGGCACAGAATACACAATCCTGTCCCTCAACCGCGCGCATACCGTGCGGCGCCGAGGAGTCGTAATAAATACTGTCACCCTCGCTGAGCACTTCAGTATGATCACCGACCTGCACCATGAGCTTACCGCTGATGACCAAGTCGAATTCCTGACCACTGTGTGTGGCAAGCTGGATCGGCTTGTTCTGCAGCGAAGGGTCGTATTCATACCGTACCCAGTACGGCTCAGCGATCTTATCACGGAACTTGGGTGCCAGATTCGCAATGCTGATGCCGTTTTCCTTCGCCGTCTGCTGTCCCTGACCCTTACGGGTGACAGTATACGAGGACAAACGGGCACTGGTAGTACCCTCCAACAGATCCGACATACCGATGCCGAACTCCTGCGCACACTTATGGATAAACGAGAAGGGAAAATCCTGCTCACCGGATTCCAGCTTGAGGTATTCCTCCACCGAAACCTCCACCTTCTCTGCCATCTGCGCGGCCGTGTAGCCGGCAATCTCACGCATCTCCTTAATTCGCAGGGCCACCTCATACAGCTTTTCCGACGCAACAGTTGACATATCCATTCCTCCTTTTAAAAAATAAAAAACACTCGTCTCAAATTTTGAGACGAGTGTGTATAAACACATCCGCGGTACCACTCAAATTGCCGCCGAAGCGACCGCTTATCAGAGCCCAACAGCTCCTATGCCTTTACGCAGCAATCACGGGAACTCCTACTCAAGCAACTGCCGTTTCAGAACTCCGGCTCGGAAGTGATGGGCTGTTTTGAACACTTGTTATCGGTTTACACCAACCACCGACTCTCTGTGAACGCCTGTTCAAAGCCGTCTTCGTCATAGCCTTTGTATTCAATTGGAATGTGTACATTATAGCACCTGAAACACAAAAGTCAAGGCTTTTTTAAAAAATTTATGCCTTTGTTTGGATATACGCCGCTAGTACGGCGTCATCCGCACGCCACCAGCCCAACCGATACCGCACGCGCCCCCACACCAGTCGCAATGCCGAACACAGTCCCTGAAAATGCTTGGAACTTTTGAACCACTGCCACTCGGTATACGTTTTGTATTTTTCATTCAAAAACATATCCGCACGGCGGGAGTTTTGCGTAAATACCGACACCATCAATGGCCACAACCGCCGATATTCCTTCTCACCAATGTGGCGGAACACCGGCGGAGTCTCGCACGGCACGATACACTGCGCTTCACGGTCGATGCGGATCGGTAACGTCTCAATGACATACTTTTCTTCGGTAAACAGCAGCTTGACCAGTGCACCAAGCTCAGAATGCTTTTGAATCCGCTGATAATCCGTGTCAAAGATAAAATTCCCTAAAGAATAAAAGATCGTTTTATCCCCTACCGTTTCGTAATTCTGTATAACGTGCGGATGGTGTCCGATCACCGCATCTGCACCCCATTTCAAGTAGCGGTGATACCGCCTTCTCACAAACGGTAGCGGCAGATCGGAAAACTCACTGCCTCCGTGTGCTACAACAACACACCAGCGGCACGCCGCTTTGGCGGAACGTATCATCTCCCGAATACGCTTGTCATCGTCCGAGAGTATACACCCGGGCTTATCCTCTCCTGCACGCATAAACTCTTTTTTATTATGATATGTCACACTGAGCAACGCGATACCGCCGGCACCGTCAAGAATCACCGGTCGTGCAGCCTCCTCAGCGGTGCGCCCGACGCCCAGCGTACGGCATCCACACCGCTCGGCAAGCTCCAGCGTGTCAAAGATTCCCTGCTCCTTGCAATCGTAAATGTGGTTGTTTGCGAGATTCCATACCGTGCCGTTCAGACGCAGCAAACAATCCGCCGTCTGGGGCGGATTGGCATGGTTCAGCGAGCGGTCACTCTCAATGGAAGCACTCGTGATCGGCGCCTCCACGTTCGGTACCGTGCAGTCGGAGTTTTGCAAAAACTCAGCGACCGTCGGATGAATCACCGTTTCTCGCTGCCACGCATCGGCAAAATATTTCGAGAAAGCAACATCTCCCGTAAACGTTACCGACGTCATCGTTTCACCACCGCCTCTTGAAAAAATCATAATAAAAACAAATTATTTTGTCAACTCTTAAAACCAAAACGACTTGCGTTGCCCCCTAGGATATGCTACAATAAAAAAGCACTTAACTGTAAAGAGGGGTAAACTATGCGGTACATCTACAAAGCAATCGTTCTGTGCCTCATCGCTCTACTGTTGGTCGGCACAGCGCTGCCCGTTGCCGCCGAGGATATGGAATTCACCATGTCCGTGGCAGATATCAGCGAATTTGGCGATGCCAAGATCATCACCTTGGACATCGACAACGACACCGGCTCACCCATCAGCTTCGGTTGGGTCGGATCCTGTGAGGTGCTGGTGACCACCGCCGAGGGCACCTATTCCACGACTCCGCACATGCTTAAAGCGGGGCAAGGCAACAGCACCCTGAATATCACGGTGCCGAGCTGCCCCGGCGAAGTGGAGAAAATCGAGATCACCGACCTCCGCCTGCTGAGCGACGACGGCTTGCCGAATGAGCAGCTGGAAAATATCGTCATCTATGACACGGCCGAGGGGATCACCTCCTACAGCGGCGAGTTCAGTTCGCTGTCCGGCGTACCGACGTTTGTTTGGATCGGTCTTGGCATTTTTGCCGTGGTCGCCATCGGTATCGCTTGCATTATCGCCTTTGTCATTGACAAGCAAAAGAAAGCCCGTGCCGCCAAAGTAAACGCCTTTGCTCCGTTTGGTGAAAACATGGCCGGCATAAATATGGCACAGCAGATGCATGATCAAGCGCATCAGCAGTTTAATCAGCAAATGAATCAACAGCAATTCAACGACTTTACCCGTCAGTCCGGTACGACGATGGATATGGGTGGTTTCATTCCCCCTCCGCCTCCGGGAGTGTAAGGAGATTCTATGATGGCTGCTTGTATGTTTTGTAACGCCGAACTGCCCGAAGGTGCCGCCTTTTGTTCATCGTGCGGTAAAAAGCAGGTGACACGGTATACGCAGACCTTTCGCCGCGGCAATATGAAAGAGGAGGATTTCATTAACCAGATCAACGCCTGGTTTGCACAGTATCCTCAGGTTGCTAACGTGAAAGGGGAATTTCTCCTCAGCCACGGTGTCGGTATGCTGGTCAATAAGTATGTATTCGATGCCCTCAGCATTGAATATGAGGTGCTGTCGGGTCGAAATACCAATCAGTACGCCGTGATCCAGCTGAGCGAGTTCGGGTTTACGCGGAAAGACACCTCTGATCTGTTGTCAAAGTGGAAAGCGGCAAACCCCGGTGCTACCGTTGTGCGCACCGCCGGCGGTGTCAATCAGCGCGGCTCCACCGGTAGTTTGTTGGTTGGTGGCTTCGGTGCCAGCAACCAAGCACAGCTGTACGTGCTGTTCAAGTTTGATCGCAAAAACGGAACAGCTCTTCCCTCGCAGAACACATAAGATAAAACCGCTCGCATTCCAACGGATGCGAGCGGTTTTGCATTACTGTATTTTATCGATCAATCGGGCAAGCGAGTCACCCTCGCCAATGTATTCGGTGGACACTTCGGGAACGCGGTCAAGGTTGAAGTTGTACTGATCAAACACACCAACCGTTTTAAAACCTGCTTTAGTTGCCGTTTCCAGCGCCACAATCGAATCCTCAAACACCCACGTCGCATCGTGCGCCGTCCCCATATACGCTTCCGCCGCCAGAAACACGTCAGGATGCGATTTTCCTTTACCAATGTCGGCACAGGAAATAATTTTCGGGAAGTAGTCGTCGAAACCGAAGCGGTCGAAGATCGCACGCAGCAGATCCGGCATCGAAGCCGAGGCAATACACATCTTGACGCCCCGTGCTTTCAGTGTATCCAGCAGTTCCTTCGCACCCGGCTTAAAGGTTGCCTCGTCACGGTAGATCTCGATGCAAAAATCATGCATCAGGTCATAGATCTCGTCAGGGGTGTTACCAAAGGCAAACTCGTCAAACAGCATCTTCGCCGCATCACGGAACGTCACCGTTCTCACAGCCTTCTCTAGCGGAAGCCCCGGACGAAACGCCTTGTTATCAAGATATTTCTCGCCAAGCTTCTCCCATAATCTGTCCCAAAAGAAAAGCGAGTCGATCAGCGTACCGTCCAGATCGAATATGGCACCTTCAATCTTCATAACCCTCCCTGCCTTTCACACGGCTTATGATATCACAAACCCTCTAGAAAGTCAACGAATGGGAGAACACCCCACACATGTGGACTGCCCCCAACTAAACAGACAAAAAACAAACACCTGTCGTAGAATATCGGCGCTCGACGGTACACAGCATACCATAGGTATATCACCCGTTCGTGCTAAGAAACGGATATCATTGAAAAAAGTCCCTTTTGTCTACCGACAAAAGGGACTTTTTTCGTGCGAAAGAGTAACCAAACGGAGTAAAAACGAGGTAAAAGTAAGCAAAAGTACACCACATTACTTGTCAACGCAAATCCGTATGTTTGCCGGAGTAATGTTGCCTTTTACTAATACTTCCGGAGAGAATAAATTTCCGTCTTTGTATTGAGATAGTGGAATAGCAGTTGTTTCGTATAATTTTACAAATAACTCGGAGGCGCGCTCGTTTATAGGGATATTCATTCCGCCACACTTTGCTCCGCCGTATTTATACATCATAGCAAAGCTAATATAATCCATACTTGCAACGATACAATCATTCTCATCCACAGTGATTTCGAGACATATCGTATCCTCGGAGAAAATTTTATTGTCAGACGGTGATAACCAACAGAACACAACATCTTTTCTAAGTTCAGTAAAAGACTCGTATCTTGATGTAGTTTTAAGACCGCTGTGCATTATACTGTCAAGATTCGCTTTGTCTGTATAATGATAAACTTTCATTTTACATTTTCCTTTGCGGTGTTGATAGAGGAGATAAGCATTCTGCGAATTGAACCACAGTCATGCAAAGCTTTCTTCGCAACATCATCAGTGATAATACCGGCTTTTTGTGCTATTTCAATCCAATATTCTGTTTCATAGCATTCCTTTAATGCAATCTGCAGCTTGGCAATAAAATCGGGGCGGCTGTGAGCATATTTCGCCTCGCGGATATTTGCTCCAACACTCGTTCCGCTTCGTTCAAGCTGATTTGACAGAGAATAATGTCCTTTTATGTTTTCTGTCAGTTTTAAGATTTGAATTGCAAATTCTGTTGACAGATCAGCAAGTTTATTTTCAGCCATCAAGATCACCTCTTTGAATGCATTATATCACAGGTTTCAACGATTTTCAATGAAATCGCGCGGGGCGCGATGAAATCCTCACTCCGTTCGGATGAAATCTGCTGACGCAGATGAAATTAAATCCGTCCCTTTACCCGACGAAGTCGGATTTCATCACGAAGTGATTTCATCCCGCGAAAGTGGGATTTATCCCGTCCGCAAGGACGGATTTAGTTGAAAAGAACCCACACTTGTCGTAGACAAATGTGGGTTCTTTTCTGGTGCCGGAAGCGGGGGTCGAACCCGCACGGTATCGCTACCACTGGATTTTGAGTCCAGCACGTCTGCCAATTCCATCATTCCGGCGTATTCTTTTGGGAACAGTGGTTATTATACAACGCAGAGGCGCCTGTTGTCAAGGGGGATTTTACAATCCGTTTTTCACCCGTCATTCCCGTGAAGAGCCACTGTATTTCACAGCGTCATATCCTTATAATAATTCCGCATAAAAAGGCTTGACAAGCGGTCTCGGATGTGCTAGAATTATCAATCGTGGCGCGGTGTGCAGATGGGTGAATTATGCCCTGACGCAGAAACCGCCCCCTTGTGGCTCGTCGGGTGTATGCCGGACGGAAACGAGAAAGAATATGTAAGGAGGTGTCCATATTGCCCACTTTTAACCAGTTGGTTCGCAAGGGTAGAGAAGATCTGGAGAAGAAGGCGAAGGCTCCCGCTCTGTTGAAGGGTTGGAACTCCAAAAAGCGCATTCCTACCGATCAGAACTCCCCCCAGAAGCGTGGTGTCTGCACGGCTGTTAAGACGTCGACCCCGAAGAAGCCGAACTCCGCTCTCCGTAAGGTAGCGCGTGTCCGTCTCTCGAACGGTATCGAAGTTACGTCTTATATCCCCGGTGAGGGTCACAACCTGCAGGAGCACAGCGTGGTTCTGATCCGCGGCGGTCGTGTTAAGGACTTGCCCGGTGTGCGTTACCACATCATCCGCGGTACCCTCGATACGCAGGGTGTTGCAAACCGCAAGCAGGCCCGTTCCAAGTACGGTGCCAAGCGTCCGAAGGCTGGCGCGAAATAATCAGACATTTTCATCAGCGGCTACATAGTAGCGGCAGATCATATATAGCGGCAAGCGCCGTTTCGTGATACTGCCTCAACTGTGGCGCCAACGGGAGTATGTCACTTTCGAGTACCTATGATATCATTACTATGAAGGAGGGAAGTAAAGTGCCGAGAAGAGGTTCTATCGCAAAACGCGATGTTTTGCCTGACCCGCTTTACAATTCCAAATTGGTGACCAGACTCATCAATAACATCATGATCGACG
>JAGBFF010000070.1 GCA_017936615.1 Clostridia bacterium
CGCTGATGAGGTGGTCGCAGAATCTGGCGGCGTTTTGGCGGTGCTTGACGAAAAAGATGAAGACGGTCTGCTGAAGTTGAGCCCCTATGGCGAGGCTTGCCACCGCTTTAATCAGTTTGTGCAAACCAACGCCGATGTGGGGTCTCCTGTGGTGCCGTTGGCATTGGTGATTGATCGCCTGCACGGGATGTACCCCGGCTTTGAAGGGAAAAAGATCTTTGACCGCTTCCCCTATGAGGCAGGGGACGAGATGATATGGAATGTCGTGGATTTGTTGATTCCCGAGGGTTGGGAAGTGCAAGGCAAACGTGAAAAGGGATATATGGTTAATGCGCCTTTTGGTGATTGCTTTGATGTGCTGGTGCAAACTGTGGGTTCCGATGTGCTTGGCAGATACCCGATAGCATTGCTGTCCGGTCAACTGACCCTGTCGGCAGAAGAAATTGAAAAGCTGGAAAACTATGTCCGAGAAGGCGGCACACTTTTGGTTAACACTGCCTATTTGTCGGGGTTCCCGCAATGGAAAGGTTTCACAGGTGAGCATACTTTTGGCGACGGTCGTGTCATCGTGTATGGTGATGACTATGAAGTGACCGCGTTGCGCGAGATCCTCACACGCCTGTGGGATGAGTGGATGCCGGTGCAATTCTCACAGGCAGTGGAATACGGCTTCAATAAAAAAGGCAATCGCGTGTGGATGACACTGATCAACAACAATGGCGTGGAGAAGGATTTTCGCACGCCGACGGAAATTGATCCTTCTAAAGCGATTGACTTGACGGTCAATTTCCGCATTCCCGCCCCTTCGCGGTTGACGAATCTGCTCGACAATACGACGGCGACTGTGGTTGACGGCACATTTGTTACACGAATAGAACCAGGTCAGGTGCAGATCTGGACGTGGGAACTGTAAGGAGGTTATGAAATATGGATTGGCAAGCATACAACAAACGAATGGAATGGTTTTTGCAAGCTCGTTTTGGTATGTTCATTCACTGGGGCTTGTATGCGATACCGGCTCGTGGTGAATGGATCAAAGCGGCAGAGCGGATGACGAACGAGGAATATCAAAAGTATTTTGATGAGTTCGATCCGCAACAATATAATCCGCGCGAATGGGCACGACTTGCACGGCGCGCGGGTATGAAATATGCCGTTTTGACGGCAAAGCATCACGACGGCTTTTGCTTGTTTGACACAAAGTATACCGATTTTAACTCGGTAAAAGCTTGCGGCCGTGACCTCGTGCGTGAATATGTTGAGGCATTTCGCGCAGAAGGCTTGCGCGTCGGTTTGTATTTTTCGCTGATCGATTGGACGCATCCCGATTTTCCGCACAGCATGGACGCCTATCACCCGATGCGCGGAAACCCAGACTATCCTGACGACGATCGGGACTTTGACCGCTATCTGACCTTTATGCACAATCAGATTGAGGAGATTTGTACCAACTACGGAAAATTGGACATTTTGTGGTTCGATTTTTCCTACGAGAATATGCGCGGTGAAAAATGGAAAGCCACCGAGCTGATGTCAATGGTACGTCGTCTGCAGCCTGATGTGATCGTTGACAACCGTTTGGAGGTTAGCGGTGAAGGCTATGGCAGTATTGCAACGGAAGAACCGACGGTTTACTCGGGTGATTTCGTATCTCCCGAACAGATCATTCCGCCGCACGGCTTGCGTCGCACTAATGGAGAACTGTTAGCATGGGAAGCTTGTATTACGATGAACAACCATTGGGGCTATCATCGTTATGACCTTGATTATAAACCGGCGCCGATGATCATTCATAAGTTGGTTGAATGTGTTAGTAAAGGCGGTAACTTGTTGCTGAATGTCGGTCCCGATGCTAACGGATGTATTCCGCAGGAATCGGTAGATATTCTCAACGAAGTAGGGCGCTGGATGGATAAAAACAGCAAGAGTATCTATAACTGTACAATGGCAGATATAGAGAAGCCGGAATATGGACGCGTTACAAGAAACGGCAACAAGTATTATATTCATATGTTTGAGCCGGTGGTGGGACC
>JAGBFF010000071.1 GCA_017936615.1 Clostridia bacterium
GGAACTGTATAAGTACGAATTTGCCGGCTTGCTGATGCACGCGGAGCATCTGGAGGCGGTACACGGCGTTGGACCGCACACCATCAGTGTGCCACGTCTCAAGAGAGCAGACGATATTGATCCGGATACTTTTGATAACGGACTCAGCGACGATCTGTTTGAGAAGATCATCGCCTGTATCCGCATTGCCGTGCCGTATACCGGTATGATCATTTCCACGCGCGAAAGCCAGGAAGTCCGTGCCCGCGCACTGAAGCTCGGTATTTCGCAGATCAGCGGCGCCTCCCGTACCTCCGTCGGCGGTTACACCGAGGAGGAGCGTCCGCACGATTCCGAGCAGTTTGATGTTTCGGATCAGCGCACGTTGGACGAAGTCGTTAACTGGCTGATGCAACTCGGGTACATTCCGTCCTTCTGCACGGCGTGCTACCGTGAGGGGAGAACGGGTGACCGGTTTATGTCGCTGTGCAAAAACGGTCAGATCCAGAACTGCTGCCATCCCAACGCGCTGATGACGCTGACGGAATATTTGGTCGACTATGCAAGTGAGGATACCAAGCAGATCGGATTTGATCTTGTGGAAAAGGAACTGTTCAACATTCCCAAGATCAAGGTGCGCGGTATCGCTTCGCAGAATATTGAGGATATTAAGGCGTCTAACCGCCGCGATTTCCGTTTTTAAAGCAAAAGGAGGCTCATTATGGGACTCAATGAACAGGCATCGGCTGATCGCGTGCATATCGGCTTTTTCGGCCTGCGAAACGCGGGAAAATCCAGCGTTGTCAACGCTGTTACCAACCAGGCGCTGTCGCTGGTTTCGGAGGTAAAGGGGACTACCACCGACCCTGTAAAAAAGGCGATGGAGCTGCTGCCGATCGGCCCGGTAGTCATTATCGACACTCCCGGCATGGATGACGAGGGCGAATTGGGTATGATGCGCGTTCGGCGCGCCAAACAGATGCTTGATCTTACTGATCTGGCGGTGTTGGTAGTGGATGCTACCAAAGGTATGTCCGCCAAGGATAATGAACTGGTTGTAGCGTTTGAAACCAAGAAGATCCCGCATCTGATCGTGTATAATAAAGCGGATCTGCTGGAAACTGTCCCTGAAGATACGCTGACGGGGCGGTATGTCAGCGCTGTAACGGGTGAGGGAATCAACGAGTTGCGTGAAGCGATGGGGCGGCTTTTGCAATCTGAAGAGAACAGCAAGCGGCTGGTAGCTGATTTGATTGCTCCGAACGATACGGTGGTGTTGGTCGTACCGATCGATTCCGCTGCACCGAAGGGACGGCTGATCCTGCCGCAGCAGCAGACCATTCGTGATATTTTGGATACCGGCGCAGTCGCTGTTGTGACACGGGACACCGAGCTCGCCGAAACCCTGTCCAGGCTCGGTAAAGCTCCACGGCTTGTCATCACCGATTCGCAAGCGTTTGGCAAAGTGAGCAGGCTGGTACCGTCGTCGGTGCCGCTGACCTCGTTTTCCATTCTGTTTGCACGCTACAAGGGCGATCTGGCGGAAGCGGTGCGCGGTGCTGCGCGGCTGGACACGCTCGGTGACGGCGACACGGTTCTGATTTCCGAGGGGTGTACACACCACCGCCAGTGCGGCGACATCGGTACGGTGAAGCTGCCAGCGTGGATCCGTCGGCATACGGGCAAAGAACTTCAGTTCGAATTTACTTCGGGCGGCGAGTTTCCCGAGGATCTGTCGCGCTATGCACTGGTCATCCATTGCGGCGGCTGTATGCTGAACGAGCGCGAGATGAAGTCGCGTACGCGTCACTGTCTGGAATGCGGTGCGCCAATTACCAATTACGGTATCGCGATCGCACATATGAACGGCATTTTAGCCCGGTCGATAGAACCCTTTCCGGATATTGTATACGAAAAGGCAGGGGACAACGTACGATGAAAAACGATTCACACAAGGAGGTTCAATTATGCGGGAGATCAGCTCACAGCGAATTATGGAAACGGTAAAGAACCTTTGCGTGGAGGCTAACTGCCATTTGAGCGACGATATGAAGGCGTGCATCTGCGGCTTTCGTGATCGTGAAACATGGCCGCAGGCAAGAGAGATTTTGGAGCGTATCGTAGAAAACTATACGATCGCAGACGATAAGGACCAACCCATCTGTCAGGATACCGGCGTTGCCTGCGTGTTTTTGAAGATCGGCCAGGAGGTGCACATTGTTGACGGCGATCTGACCGAGGCGGTTAACGAGGGTGTGCGTCAGGGCTACCGGGACGGGTATTTGCGCAAAAGTGTCGTGCGCGACCCGCTGGATCGCGTGAACACCGGGGATAACACACCGGCGATGCTGTACACCGAAATTGTTCCGGGCGACAGAATCGAAATCACGGTTGCCCCCAAAGGCTTCGGTAGCGAAAATATGAGTCGTATCGCGATGCTTCGTCCGTCCGACGGTTTGCAGGGCGTTCGGGAATTTATTATCAATACCGTGGAACAGGCGGGCCCGAATCCGTGTCCGCCTATTGTGGTTGGCGTCGGCATTGGCGGTACCTTTGACAAGGCAGCGTATATGGCAAAAAAAGCGCTTCTGCGTCCTGTGGATGAACGAAATAGTGACCCTTTCTACGCTAAGTTGGAAGAAGAACTGTTGTCGGAGATCAACGAACTGGGAATCGGCCCGCAGGGCTTTGGTGGATTGACAACGGCGCTGGCGGTAAATATCGAGACCTATCCCACGCATATTGCGGGGCTGCCTGTCGCAGTCAATATCAACTGCCATGTTACACGTCATAAGACGGAGGTGCTGTAATATGTCTATCTCAATTACTGCTCCTTTGAGCCGAGAAGTAGCAAGAACCTTGAAAGCAGGGGATAGCTGCCTGATCTCC
>JAGBFF010000072.1 GCA_017936615.1 Clostridia bacterium
CCTTGAGATCGGTTCTCTGATTTCAGTATATCACACGCGTATTTTTGCCGTCAATAGAAATAAGGCGAAAGAGGATTTTCCCTCTCTCGCCCTTGCTTTTAGCATTTCAGATCACACCCACGGAGTCCAGCCGGGGGCGCGGGTCGTGGTGGCCTTTGCCTTGGTGGTCGTGGTGGTCTTTGCCTTGGTGGTCGTCTGACCCTTGACGGTGGTCGTTTTGCATTGTATTAGAGTCAGGAATATTCGTCGTAAACGGTGTTCACGAAATTGTCCCAGTTGCCGGGAACACCGTCCTCGAAGTAAAACCATTCATAGGTATACGTCATATTCTTAGTGATGTCGTCAAATACATTGTGGTGCTTCGCTTTGGTGCGATTGCCGTTATCATCGTACTCGTACTCGCTCCCACTCATTGAACTCGTTTTTTTGATACAGTTTCCGTTGTCATCGTATTCGTACTTAACCTCCGAGTTGCCGTAATTGTCCGTGCTCGTCTGTCTGATCAACTTGCCATCTTCATCATAGATGTATTCTTCCACCTGCCCACTGCCACTCACAGAAAATTTGTCGCACCGAACGAGGCGTCCACTGTCGTCGTATTGGTACATTGCACTAAACACACGATCATATTCCGTGCCGCTTTGCATCGTCAATCGGCCGTTCTCATCATACGTATTCTCAGCAACGCTTTCCACTTCACCCTCACGCTTGGTAGTGGTTTGTACAGGCTGTCCGACCACATCACCATAGGTGTATTCCACCGATGTATTTTTCTTCGTCTGCCATTTTCCGTTAGCAGTGTATATAACTTTTATGTAGTCACACACGATGCGGGTACAGTTGCCGTTTTCATCGTAGGTAAGCGTGACGGTATCCCCGTTGTCCGCCTTGATCTCGGTCGGGCGGAAGACGAATTTTTCAAGCAGTGCGGGAGCATCCTTGTAGTCGCCGAGCGCCGAAAGCAGGGCGTGCGCTTCGGTATAATTCTTTTCGGCGAGTGCCGCCAACGCCGCAACGTACGATGCTTCGGGAGTTGGCGTTGTGGGTCGGGTCGTTTGTGTTGTCTGCGTCGTCTGCGGCTTGTCGGTGCTTTGCTGTTCGGTGCAGGCGGAGCACAGCGCAAGCAGCAATATCACGGCTAAAAGCAACGCCGCGCAGCGCTTGAATGTGGGCAGAAACATCGCGATACCTCCTTGAGATCGGTTCTCTGATTTCAGTATATCACACGCGTATTTTTGCCGTCAATAGAAATAAGGCGAAAGAGGATTTTCCCTCTCTCGCCCTTGCTTTTAGCATTTCAGATCACACCCACGGTGTCCAACCGGGGGCGCGGGTCGTGGTGGTCTTTGTCTTGGTGGTCGTGGTAGTCTTCTTCGTCGTAGTCGTCTGAGCCTTAACGGTGGTCGTGGTCTGACCCTTCTTCGTGGTTGCCGTCGTCTGCGCGGCGCTCGTCTGCGTCGACTTCACCGTCACCGCCGTCGTTGCCGCCGTCGTGGTCTTACCCTTCACGGTCGTCGTGGTTGGCTGACCCTTCACCGTCGTGGTAGGCACGCCGGGATCATCGTCCACGATCACGTCCTCATCCGGGACCACAACAATGCTGCCGGTGGGCTTCTTTTGGGTCGTACCGTTCGCGACATTGGTGCCACCGCCAACAGTGGTGCTGTCTGTAACACCGCCCGTGGGAGCGTCCGTCGGCGTGCCGTTCGGAGCTTCGGTGGTGGTCACGGTCGCCTTAGCGGTTGTCGCGGTCAGGTCTTTGTCTTCGGTTTTCGAGGGCTTACTGCAAGCGCACACGGTCAACAGCATCGCGGCAATACAGCATACCCCTGCCAGTTTACGAACCATGTCGGTAGTCTCCTCTCACTTGTACTTATTTCAGCCGGTTGACAGTCAAGCCGGTGATGAGCTTCGGGTAGAAATAGGTGGATTTCTGCGGCATCTTCTCCCCGGCCGCCGCCACGTCGCGGATCTCGGACACGCGGGTGGGGTTCAGCAGGAAGGTCGCCTGATACGCGCCGCTGCGCACGCCCTCGATCGCCTCGGTCAGGCTGCGCGTGTAAGTCAGATTGATCTGCTGCGCCATATTTGCCTTGTCGATGCCGAGCTTCTGCTCCAGAATAAGGGTGTGCAGGACGTTGACATCCAGACGGCGGGACGCTTCGGACAGCGTCGGCAGCTCGGCATCCATCACCGCAAGATCACGCAGCGTCAGCACGGCGGCAGTGTCGCCGCCGACGTAGAAGCCGAAGGCGCGCTGACCGTTCTGATAGGCGTGCTCCAACCGCTCATCGATCGCGGCGAGAGGCAAGTCCTCCTCGATGTCAAAGCGATCGCGGCAAGCATCCAACAGCGCCGCAGAGTCGAAATCGGGCAGGTCGCGCAGCAAGCGATGGGTCGGAAACACCACGAGGCCCGGGTGGTTCATCTCCACCAGCATCATCATAATATAATCCGAGTCCGCGCCCACCGGCGTGCCCTGCTCACGCAGGTAGTTGCGATAGTTGATGGCGGTCTCGTAACGGTGATGGCCGTCGGCAATGTACAGCTTGGTATCCGCCAGACGCGCCTGAACGGCGGCAATCATACCCTCGTCGGTCAGCGCCCACAGGCGATGTGTCAGCCCCGCCTCGTCGGTGACGACGGCGGTGGGCTGCTCCCTCATCGCAATGGAGATCAGATCGTCCACCGAGCCCTCACCCTCGGTATCGTTGTACAGCGAATACACGTCGCTGAAGTTACAGCCGGTCGCCTTCATCAGGTTCAGACGATCCTGCTTCGCCTTGGAAAGCGTCTCCTCGTGCGGCAGAACGATGCCCTTGTCGAACTCCTCCAGATGCACCTGCGCAACGATGCCGTACACGCTGTAGGTGCCGCCGTACATGGCGCTGATATCGCTCATGCCGTCCAGCGAAAATTCGATCTCATACACGTACAGCGCGGGGATCTCATCCTGTGCGAGGATGCCCTCGGCCAGCATACGCTGCAGCTCCTCGCCGGCGCGGGCGTACGGATCGGCGCCCTCACGCGGCAGCTCCAGACGGATGATGTTGTTGGCGTTGCACGCCAGATAGCCCTGACGCTGCTCCTCGGAAATGATGTCGTACGGAGGGCAGACGACCTCGGACAGCGGGCCGGCAGCCTCGGTAAAGCGCAGTGCGCGGAAAGGACGAATTTCAGCCATCGTGATTGCTCCTTTTTCCAATATACGATCATTGTAACACACTCTCCAAAAAAAGGCTAGACCCCAAACGCAGAAATTTATTGCTTTTTTATGGATTTTCCGCTACAATGGGTAACAGAGAGGTGAAGGATATGACACGTACACTGACGATCCTGCTGTGCGCGGCGGCACTGATGACTCTGCTGCTGTGCGGCTGCAGCGACAAAGAGCCCACCATCACAAGCATTACGCGCGGCACCGGGGCCGGTGGTCAGACCGTAACGACCACAACGGTCGCTACCGACCCCTCCGCCGAGGGCTCCGTACCCACCTCTGCCCCCTCTGCAGGCAAAACCACCAAAGCCACGCAGCCGACTGCACGTCCCACCGTCGTGACCGACGGCGACAGCAGCGAGGTCGGTACCGCCATCGCGCAGCGCGCCGTCGATCTCATTGGCTCGCCGTATACGGCGGGCGGCACGGGTCCTGCTGCGTTTGACAATCCCGGCTTCGTCACGTATTGCTACAAGGAATCCGGCTATACCGTGTCGCGCACCCTCTCGTCGGTGCTGTCCTTCGGCGCGGAAGCGCCGACCGATGCGCTGCAGCCGGGCGATATTCTCCTGTTCTGTGAGAACGGTACCGGAAAACCCACCTTTGCCGGTATTTATATCGGTAACAGCCGCTTCGTTGCCTGCAAAAACAAGGAAAGCGGCACGGTGGAGCAAGCACTGAACAACTCCTACTGGCTGCCACGGCTGATCGCTGCCCGACGGGTAGGATAAGATACAACGGCTGTCAAAAACTGTACGAAAAAACGCCCCGCTGATTCACAGCGGGGCGTTTTGCTTGCAAACTTAGGCGTTCGCCTTTTTTGCGAGGGCGGACTTTCTCCGTGCAGCAGTGTTCTTGTGCAGGAGTCCCTTGGCAACGGCCTGGTCAATCTTCTTGACAGCGGCCTTGACAGCGATGTCCTTATCGGCAGCGCCGGACTCGATCGCAGCGGTTGCCTTCTTGATCTCCGTCTTGAGCAGAGAACGGTTGGCCTTGTTACGGGCGGTCTTAACAGCGATCACGTTGACGCGCTTCTTAGCGGATTTAATGTTGGGCATGGTCACACCTCCTCGAAAAAGACTTAACTTATAAATCACGCATTGGTTATCATACCACGAACATTTGAAAAAATCAATACCTTTTTTCACGAATAAGCGGTTTTTTTCTTCGGATACTACTGGATGAGGTGAGGATACGTGCAATTTCGGACGGATCTGGCGATGGAAGCCGCGGCGGATGCCGCCGTGGGCGGCAAGGAATGGACGGAGGGCGACGTTTCGTTGTTTCGGTTGACGGCGGACGCTGCCACAGCCGCGCGGCTCGGCAAGCCGGAGGGCGTGTATCTCACCGCCACGCTGCCGCCGCTGACCGATGACGAGCAGGCACTGGAGCAGCAGGCGAAAGTCATCGGTGCGCAGTTGCAAGCGCTGCTGCCGCCCGACGGCACGGTGCTGGTGGTGGGGCTCGGCAACGAGGCGATCACCCCCGATGCGCTCGGGCCGCTGACCGCGGCACGCGTGCTGGCGACGCGCCACATCCCTGACGAGCTGGCACGCAGCGTGGGGCTGACGGAACTACGCCCCTGTGCGGTGATGACGCCCGGCGTACTGGGCAATACCGGCGTGGAAAGCGGCGAAATGGTGGCGGGAGTGTGCCGCACGGTGCGTCCGTCGGCAGTCATTGCGGTGGACGCGCTGGCAGCCCGAAGTCTCGCGCGGCTCGGCTGTACGGTGCAGCTCTCCGACACCGGCATCGCCCCCGGCTCGGGCGTGGGCAACAACCGCCGTGCCCTGTGTCGCAGTACACTGGGTATCCCCGTGATCGGGCTCGGTGTCCCCACCGTGGTGGATGCGCAAACGGTGGCACAGGATCTCACGGGGGCCGCCTCCGATGCCGTTGCACCGCGCGGCTGTGCGATGATGGTGACACCGCGCGAGATCGATCTGATGGTGGATCGGGCGGCGCGACTGCTCGCTATGGCGATCCACGCCGCACTGCAGCCCGCCTATTCGCCGCTGGAGCTGTCCGCGATCGCGCGGTAATATTTGGCCCCGTCCCTGCATACGGTGTAGGGGTGAGCAGGATGAAACGATCAACGAAGCAAAAGTTCGGACAACTGGTAGCGGTCGCCGTTACGCTGTGCTGTATCGCGGCGGCGGTGCTTGCCGTGCCGCACGAAACACTGCAAAGGCTCGGTGAGCGCGCCGCGCAGCTGTCAGCAGGTCTGCGCCAGCCGCGCGACGGCATGGAGCTGCTGAGTGGCTATATGACGCGTGCAAGCGCCGCCGACCGTGTGCCGGTCACCTCCCCCACCGTGGTGTTGGGTTCGGTGCAGAGTCACGCTGTCGCCACCACGACCACCGTGGTACGCAAGGACGGCGGTGGTGTCATTCTAACGCAGCAGATGAGCGCCGGCAGTGCGTTCGTACAGGACGTCGCCATTCGTAACAAAAGCGGCAAAACCGTCGATGTGGCGAAGAGCCTCGCCCACACGCCCGCACTGGGGCTGCAAAAAAACAGCGATAAACCGCAGGTGCTTATCGTTCACACCCACACCACCGAGTGCTATATGAGCTACGACGCCGGATTCTACAACCCCGACGATCCCACCCGCACGAACGATGCGTCGAAGAATATGGTAGCCGTAGGACGGCAGGTGGCGAAACAGCTGGAGGCGGCAGGCATCGGCGTCATTCACGATACCGCCATCCACGATCAGCCCTACAACGGCGCCTACGGGCACTCCAAGGCGGCGATCGAGGCGTATCTCAAGCAGTACCCCAGCATCAAGGTAGTGCTGGATCTGCACCGCGACGCCATCTACGAGGATAATACGACCTACATCAAGCCGACGGTCGAGATCGCCGGCAAAAACGCCGCACAGCTGATGATCATCGTGGGGATGCTCAATTCCAAGACCGTACCGAACACCCACACGGCGGAAAATCTTGCCTTCGGCGTGCGGCTGCAGCAGCGCCTGCACCGCACCTATCCCGGGCTCGTGCGGCCACTGTTGCTTGCCGATGCGCGGTACAATCAACAACTGACCAACGGCTCGCTGCTCATCGAGGTGGGCAGCCACGCCAACACATTGGATGAAGCCTGCTATACTGCCGAGCTGCTCGGCGGTGTACTGGCGGAGGTATTGGAGGATCTGGGGGCATAAATGAACCGATTGCAACGCTTAAGTGCGCCGCTGTGGGCGTTCGTGCTGACCGTCAGCATTCTGCTGGCGGCGGGCGGCGCCGTGCGGGTGGAATACGTCTCGCACCGTGCTCTGCACGGCGGGACGGTATCGCTGGATATCGGAGCACTGCACGGCGCAGTGGACGATGCGGCGGATACTGCCGAGCGCGTACTGCCGAAGCGTATTACCGTGGCCATTGACGCTTTCCGCTACGCGGTGGATATCATCGCTTCGTGGCTGACATCCGAATAATACAACACCGCCCCGTCCGATCGGACGGGGCGGTGTTCATTTGTCTTACGTCCAGAGATACAGCATCAGCGGTATGGTCACACAGGAAAGGACGCTGGATACCAGCGCGAGAGCCGCGCCGGTTTCGCACCGCTCGCCCACCAGCTTCGGGAACACCACCGTGTTGAGCCCGCAGGGCATCGCGTACAGCATCAGCATCGGGATGACCGCTTCGCACAGGCCGAGCAAAATCAGCGCACCCGCCAGCAGCGACGGCATTACGAGCAAGCGCAGGACGGTGACGATGTAGGTGTTGCGGTCGCACAGCAGCGTGCGCAGACGGTATTCCGACAGCGTCATACCCGTCAGCAGCATACTGACCGGACCGACGCACGCCGCCGCCTTGCCGAGCAGATCTATCGCCACCTCCGGCACCGTCAGGCCGCACAAACCTACCGCCATACCGAGCAGCGAGGCAATGATGGAGGGGTTGAGAAACTTTTTCACCGACACACCGGCGTTTGTCAGCGTCGGATACCCAACGCCGTATACGTAAAAGGTCAGCGGCAGCGCATATACCATCACGGTGAGCAGCATTTCGCCGCCGTACAGGTTTTCCGCCAATACGTAACCCATATACCCGTAGTTCGCAATGGTAATGGAATAGTGGTAGACCTTGCGCAGGTAGGTGTCCCGCGTCAGCAGGCGGGACAGCGGCAGGCTGATCAACGCCAGCACGATCACCACCGCTATCGACAGCAGCAACTCGCTGTAATTGGCACGAACGTAGTCCACGGTGAAGCTGGTGGCGTAGGTTTTAAAGGACATCGCCGGCAGGAACACGTAGATCACGATCTTCGACAGCACGGACGCATCCGCGCTCTTCGTGATCTTCGCCTTGCACAACGTGTAACCGACGGCGGCAAATATCATCAAAATCAATACCTGTTCGATCACCGTTTGCACCAAAATCACCTCACAAACACAGTATAGCGGCATTGCGGCGGGTGTCAACCGCCGTCTGCGACAAAAAAGGTGAAAAAATTAGCGGTAACGGCGGGCAGGCGTGACGTCCGCCTCCGTGATCGGCGCAAACGGATACAGCGGGGTCGGAATACGGTCGTACGGCAGTGACGTCAGTACGGGACCCGCCGCGCCGGGGGTAGCGGTGTTGTAAATGGCGGCGCTGATCGGCTCGTAGCCCGCGCGCAGCGAGGTACACGCCTTGACACACACCAGATCGCACAGCGTCGGCTCGATGCCAAAGCCGCGGTAAAACTGCTTATCACCGTTGTTCTGAGCGTTGGTGGTCACGAGGATCTGTACCCCGTCCGCTACCAGCACGGCACTTCGACCGATGTTGCGCGGCTGTCCGCGCTCAGCAGGGCCTTCCAGCACGAAACGGCCACTGTGCAGGCTCTTCACCGTACAATCACGCACCGTGACAGGGCGGCTGAGGGCGGGAGCGATCGACGCGCCGAGCGTGAAATCTCCCGTGCCGCCGACACCGAGCGCAAACGCACGCTCTACCGCCGCCTGATCGTTGAGCGAAAACGCCACGCGCAGGCGGTCACGGTACGGCAGGATCGCCTCCAGTGCCGTGGCACAGTCGCCGCACGCACCGGCGTTGGGGGAATCGGCGGAGTCCACCAGCACCACCGGCTTGTCCTCAATGTTCTCCAGTGCGGCGCGGACGACCTCCTCCGCTGTGGCAAGCGGCGCGCCCTGCAGCTCTTTATGAATGGCAAATAACCCGTGCGCCAGTTCATCGGCGGCAACGGTGGCGGTCGCCTCGTCCTTGGCCGTTACGATGACGGTGGAGGCGATCTCGGGGATGTTCATCCACGGCTGTGCCTGGAAGATGGAAAAATCCGCGATCGCTCCGCTCGCACGCAGGGCGTGGCCCTTGTCCATCAGCGATTTCAGCGGCTCGGTAGCGGTGGTATAGGCATGGGCAGGGGCGATAAACGGTACGGCAGCACGCACCGTGACGAGCGGCGTACCCTCCAGGGCATCCACCGCCAGCGTGGCGGCACGGACACCGACCTCGTAATGATCGATATGGGGATAGGTCAGGTAGCCGCAGAGAAAATCGGCGGCGCGGGCCATCCGTTCGGTAACGTTACCGTGCAGGTCAAAGGCGGCGGCGATCACCGCCGTCTGCCCCACCGCCTCGCGGATCGCAGAAAGCAAGTCGCCGCAGACGTCATCCGACGTCTCCGAGAGGGTGGCGCCGTGCAGGCTGACCACCACGCCGTCTACCGTGCCTGCTGCTTTCAGGGCTGACAGGGTGTGGGTGCGAAATTCCTCGATAACCGCCGCATCGACCGGCCCGCCGCTGCCTGCACTCATCGCGCGACCCGGAATGACGGTGCAGCCGCGCGCGGTCAGCGTGCTGACGATACCGTCGATGGTATTGCCGCCCTTGCCGCACAGCAGCGCTTCACCCTCACAAAACGTGCGGGTAAACGCCTCGTGCGAGGCAAGCTTGGGATTGAAGGAATTGGATTCCTGCACCAGACCGCAGACAAAGATACGCTTGGACATACACCGTCACCTCATTTTCAAAATACGGGTTTATTATAGCAGATTGGCGGGGAAAGTCAACGGCACAGACCAATAAAAAAACACCGCCGAGCGGCGGTGTTTGGCTTGGTTATTTAATCACCTTGACGCGGGCACCGTTGCCGATGCCGGCGGCGTTCGCATCGTCGGTGTCGATGTGCATCTCCAGGCGGAACGCCTTGTTGACACGCACCTGCACGTCGTAGAAGGTGGTGCGGCGCTCGCCGTTTGCCTCCACCGTGACGTAGTCGCCGTCTGCGAGACCGAACGCTGCGCCCTCCTCCTCACTCATATGAATGTGGCGGTTGGCGATGATGCAGCCTTCCTTCAGCGTGACGACACCCTTCGGGCCGACGATGGTGATCGGTGCGGAGCCGACGATGTCGCCCGACTCACGGACGGGGGGCTTGACCTTCAGCACAAACGAGTCGGTGCGGGAGATCTCCACCTGCGATGCCTTGCGCACGGGGCCGAGCACGCGGACGTTCTCGATAGGACGCAGCGACGGGCCGATGATGGTCAGCGTCTCCTTGCAGGCGAACTGACCCGGCTGGGACAGATCTTTGATGGGCGTCAGCTCGTAGCCCTCACCGAACAGCGTAGCCAGATCGGCGGTACTGAGATGAATGTGGCGGTTGGAGACGCCGACGGGCACGGTGTTATCCGCGGCGCCCGCAGGGCCGACCGCCGCCATCACGCGGCTGACGACCTCTTGTACTAATTTTGCATCGTAAGCCATCGTCCATGGCTCCTTTCATCAAATGATACGGAAGCTGTCCGCCATCACGCAGCGGCGCTGACGCGTGAAGCTGCGCGCCGAGGTGATGCCCTCACCGGTCGGGCCGGCGATGGTGAAGGTGGTATGGCCCTCACCGCCGAAGCCGATACCGGCATAGGACGGGGCGTTCTTCACGAAGATCGTCGTTTCCACCGCACGGGCGAACCGGGACAGGTTATCGATGTTCTTGGAATGCATATGCGCCGTGTGGCGGTTGCCGTGCTCTGCTTTGACACCCAGCTCGATCGCTTCGTCGATGTTATCCACGCGAACGATGGGCAGGATCGGCATCATCAGCTCGTGCTGCACGAAATCGTGCTCAAACGGCGTCTCGCAGATGATGCAGCGGATGTCCTTGCTGACCGATACGCCGATCTTCGCGAGCAGCACGTCGGCGTCACGGCCGACGCAGTCGCGGTTGACGATCTTTTTAACCTTGCCATTCTTATCGGTCTTTTCCACCAACACGATCTTATTCAGCGCTGCCGCCTGCTCGGCGGTGATGAGGTAGGCGCCGTTCTTCTGCATCGCCGAGATCAGCTCATCAGCGATGTTGCGGAACGCAAACACTTCCTTCTCTGCGATACAGGGCAGGTTGTTATCAAAGGTGCAACCGTCGATGATGTCTTTGCTCGCTTTTTGAATATCGGCGGTGTCATCGACGATGACGGGCGGATTACCCGCACCGGCGCCGATTGCCTTTTTACCGGAGGAGAGCACCGCGCGCACCACGCCCGGGCCGCCGGTGCAGACCAACAGACGAATGGCGGGGTGCGACTGCATGATCGCCGCCGATTCCATCGTAGGCTTCGCCATGGAGCAGACGAGGATCTCGGGACCGCCTGCGGTCTTGCAAGCGCGGTTGACGAGGTCGACCGCGTAGTTGGAGGTCGCAATGGCGTTGGGATGGGGATTAAACACCACACCGTTGCCCGCGGCGATCATACCGATGCTGTTGCAGATGACCGTCTCGCTGGGGTTGGTGCTGGGGGTGATCGCACCCACCACGCCGAACGGCGCCATTTCGATCAGCGTCAGACCGTTGTCACCGGTCTTTGCCGCCGAGACGATGTCCTCGGTGCCGGGGGTCTTTTCCGCGACCAGCAGGTGCTTCGCGCGCTTGTGATCCACACGGCCCATACCCGTCTCTTCCACGCCGAGCTTCGCCATGATGCCCGCTTCCTCACGGGTCAGGCGACGGATCTCGGTGATGAGCTTCTCACGCTGCTCCACCGACATCGCACGTACCGCACGGTAGCCGGCTTCCGCGGCGCGGATCGCCTCGTTCATATCGTCAAAAATACCGATCAGCTTTCTGCCGCCGTACTGCGTGGAATCCCACGATGTTGCCATCGGCGCGGACTGGATACGATCCAGCACCTGACTCACTACCTGTCGGATCTCGGATTCAGAGATCGTTGCTGCCATAGCAGATCACTCCTTTTAATAAATCAGTTCCACTTGCTTGTTTCTGAGATATTCCACCCAACGCTCGGACGGCTGCGTATCGGTGACGACGGTATCGACCTCACCGGAGTCGCAGACGTGAACGAAGGAGATCTTGTCGAATTTGGTACCGTCCACGGCGAGGATCTTACGATCGGCAGCGGCGAAGATCGCCTGCTTGATCTCGGAATCACGCTCGTTGGAATCGGTGATGCCCATGTTCATATCAATGCCCTTGCAGGAGCAAACCGCGAGATCCACATGGAAGCCGCGGATCATCTTTTCTGCCGAGGTGCCGACCAGCGACAGAGCACCTTCGCGCAGTGCGCCGCCGGTGGAGAGGATGTTCCAACCGTCCTTGTCGGCGAGCTCCAACAGGATCTCGACCGAGTTGGTGATCAGCGTGATGTTTTTGCGGCTTTTGATGATCTTCGCCACGAAGATCGCGGTAGAGCTGGCGTCCAGCATAATGCGGTCGCCGTCGTGGATCATCTCACCGATTTTTTCCGCAATGTGCTGCTTGCGCTCCACGTTGGCGCGCTTACGCACGCTGTACGGCAGATCGGTGTTGCTGCTTTGGTTGGCAACCGCGCCGCCGTAGGTCTTTTTGGCAAGTCCTTCTTTATCTAGCTTTTCGAGGTCGCGGCGGATGGTTTCTTCCGTGACGTCGAACTCACGAGCGAGGTCGGACACGATAACCTTGCCTTCCAGCGACAGGCGGGCCAATATGGTATTGCGCCGTTCAATGGCGAGCATGGGGTCGACCTCCTTTACGTGTGATTGGTCTGTGCTGTAAGAAACGGCTTAGAGGATGCTTTTCCAAGTCTTTTTGTCGGGATGCGGAATCACTGCGCACGGCTGGCGCCGTGCCGCCTCGCTGCGCGAGACGTTTTCTCCGCTCTCTTCGTTCGCTCTACGCGCAGGGGCACCCTGACGGTTCCCCCGCACACACCCCCTCCCTCCGAGAAGGGATCAGAGGATGCTTTTCCAGGTCTTTTCGTCGGGATGCGGAATCACTGCGCTATCC
>JAGBFF010000073.1 GCA_017936615.1 Clostridia bacterium
AGGTTGTAGCTGATACCGTTTACTACTTCAATTACATACGTCCTGTTCGAAAGCTCAAAAGAAAACCGCCAGTCCAATACAGGATTGAACTGGCAGTTTGATTCTGTTCTTTTTGTGTCTACTAACTATTGACTATTTCACTTCTGGCCGCTCCCTTTTATCACTTCATATATTAGATATTATTATTTATGCTGTAACAAGATCGATTCTGGTATCGTATTGAAAATCTGTATCATCCGAAACAAATACAACCGTACCTTTAGAAAGCATATCATCAACTAATACATAGTCAATAGGATCATAATGATGCGCATCGAATTGATCAGTAAAGTTTTTGATTTGGCCACTCGTAATTTGACCATCTACCAACGTGTATGTATTTGCAATTTCTGCAAACACAGTCTGCATCTTTGTTCTTAAACTTTGCCGTTCAGCAGTATTCTTACGATAATCCTTTTTGCTATACGATTTTTTACTAATACCATTAGCATCTATATAACGAGAATATTCTTTTCCCTCAATGCCAAACAAAAGCTCTTGTATGGTTAATGCAGAAACCATGATTTTTCTGTCATCGCTAATAATTTGTTGCACCAAATTAGAATAACAAATACACTTAGGATCAGTAGGCAGATAATATCCAGAGTGAACAAAATAAAGAATATTTGTATCAAGAACAAATACAGTCTCGCTAGAATATTTTGAAAGGTCAAAATCTGCGACTCTCACAACACTCATATTTGATCTCCTTAATTATCATCAAAATCCGAAAGAATCGCTGTTTGCTTATTCTTTTGTTCTTCTGAAAGATTATAATATTCAACTGCGTTATCAAACGAATGCTGATACGTACTTTTTCCAACGTCAGAAAGATTTAAAATTTCAAACATTTCTTCATATTTTTCCAACCCTAATTGTACAATATATTTTGTGAGAGCAATATTGAAAAACAAAGTCGTAAAAATTTTGATGTCAGAAAAATCAATTTGTATTTTCTCAGACTTCTCCACCATAGGTTCGATAATGCGAAGAAGCTGTTCCGCATCATTTGCAGAAAAACCCGTCTTAATATAATCACTAACTTTTATCATAGGAAATCTCCTTTTAATTTATTTTAAAATATATATATGTTGATTGTCTGCAACAATATCCATCTCAAATAGCGTTCCACAAAACGAGTTGTTTAATTCAAAAAATTGTTCGCCTTTTTTACTATTGTAAACATATAGGGTATTTCCACTACAAAGTCGAATCGTTCCATCATTAGCTCTCGCAAATCCACGCAACATATCGAGACCTAATCCGCGAGGAACAAACACGCCTGTTGATTTGTTAGCGGTACTGTTTCCTCTCTTCAAAGCCCATGCAAGAGCTTCCCTATCTGTAAAACTACTATCAATATTGCTTATAACTTTTTGTGGAATTCCTACTCCGGTGTCGTAGCATGAAAAACAGTATTTGTTCTTTTGGTTCTTAAAGAATTTTGCCCCTATAACGTATTCGCCACCAGAGTGTTCTATACTATTATTGTACATTTCACCTACTCTAGACGTAAAAATCTCTGCAACCTTTTCGCTCATTTGAACAGGGGCATCTTTTTTTATTTCTGTCACCAAAGTCAAAACATCGTTAACATCTTTAATGACGCGAGCAGAATTCTTTAAGTAGGGAGCGATATCCAAATCTTCTTGATCGCGGGCTTCCTCGGGAATATATCCGCCATAGTAAAAAAGTTGTCTACTTTTAGTGTTGCAAAAAATATGAATATTCTTTTGGTGATTTTCAGCTAGGTAAGGTAATGTGCTAATGCAAAAAAGGAAGGAAAGGCCTAAGCGTGTTTCAATGTTTACATATACTGAAATGTCAGAATCAGCCGTGCTAATGATTTGTTGCTGAATGCCCGCAAATCTGCTATAGGATGGTTTTGTCGATGTGAGGGAACTATCTAGAACGATTCTTTCCAAATGTACACCTCCATATTTCGAATTCCAATATTCATTTAATTATAATGGATTATTTCAAAAAAATCTACTATTTATTAAAATTTTTCCTTTTAAAACATAAATTTTAAGAATTTTCTTTTATTTTTACTTCTATTTCTATAGATTTGTATAACCCCCGAGTGCGGAATTCGCTTCCGTACTCGGGGGTATAATTTTGCGTATGTTGGGAGCGCATCAAAGTGGCACAAAAATGACTAAAATCGCATCGCGGAGTAACATATTCCTTAAAAAACAAAACATTTTTTATAGTATTGCACAAAGGTTACAATATGAATACCGTAAAAGATTTGAGCTTTTTTCGTTCAAAGCATCTGATTTAGATACGAATAATTCAAAATCAAACTTTCCGATTGTGATATCGGCTCCCTTTATAGGTTCGACGTCAAAACGATCAAATAATTTTCCCATATGTACTCACATATAAAACTGCTCTTCTGTCCAGTGATCAAAATGATAGGGATTGTCTTCTGTTAAATAATTTTGAGAATATAGACAAGTAATAATGTCCATATCATCAAAAAGATCAAACGGCCAATTCCCTAACATATCTAATCCATCAAGATCATTACAATCCATTTCCGATAACATCACTTCCATCGAAAAGGATGATTCTTCTGAAAATAGATATATTGCCAATTCTTGCAATACGGTATGCGCGATTATGGGATTGCCGGATTGAGCAATTCTTCTAAGTTTTAATACCTCGACCTTAAGGTGGTATAAAAAATCATAATCATACAGCATCAAAAACTGTTCAGGAAGGATATCTTTCATCATTGACACCGAAAGTTGCCCCAGATGGCTTCCCTTTGGTAATCTGGAAATCTCATCCAGATCTTCGTTTATATAATCCAAAAGGATGTCGCTTCCGATGGCAAAAGAAATCGCGACAGCTTCGCCGAATTGGTCGCAGAGGTATTGCGACCAAGCATCCTTGTTCCGGTGTTCTTCTAGATTAAATTCTGCATTATTTGAATCACTCTCATTGGAAAGGGTGCGCCAATTAAGCGCTTTACAAACCCCTTTGGCTTTGTCGCTGCGAATGGATTCACCAGACTCATAACGACACCAAGTTTTTATGCCTACTCCCGCCTTGGTGGCTGCTTCTTCTATAGTTAATCCAAGTTCTTGTCTTCTGCTTTTGATAGCTTCGCCCAGTTTGCTTGTACCTTTAATCGATTTTTGACTCATATGAATAACGCCCCTTTCAATGGCTAGTCAGTATATTGTCATTATGTCATAAAATGTTTCGTGTGTCAATACCTTTTTAGTAAAGCACAAATTAGAAAAGTATATCTTCATCAAATGGAACAACATATAATTCGCAGGTTGCTTTACAAGATGCTCAAAATGATGTTATAATCAGCAAAAACGCTATTTATTACTGAATTTATAAAAAAGGAAAATGGATATGGGAGATAAAATTGCTTTATACCACAGAGTTTATAGACGAGAAGATTTTGAAAAAGCCGCAAAAGATTTGTTTGATCTGTTGAAATCCGCACAAGTTAAATACCCCAATGTGGATCGCATTTTATATGTCGACATTGATGGTCACAAGAATGCTGATGGTAGTTATGATCACGATATGGTGGAATTGCAAAAAGATTTCGGAATTCGCTTTATGGGTAAATTTTTCTCCGAAGTTCATTTTCCTTTATCGCATTTTATAAACCCAAATCCTCAATGTAATGAGATTCCCCAAATGTTGGAAATTTTCTCTCCCGAAAACCGATGCGACAATCAATTAAACAAACTTTATATTGAAAACTATTCAAATACCGAATTTATTTCCGAAGCGGATGTTTATAGTTATATGAGCAAGGTTCATGATTTTCTTATCAAATATAGAAATTTTGATTTTGATTGTATGATATATGAGGATAATCACGATGCGAAAAATCTGCATATCCGAACATGGAAAAATCATATTAGCCAATTGATTAATGAACTATATAATACTTTTATCCATGGTAATTTGTTTTCTGTTGCAGCAATGACAAGGACATTAATTGAATGTTTTGTATATTATAGCATTCTTGTTTGGCCCGGCAACGAACAACTTGTACATCATTGGTATATATGTAATTTGTGTTGCTTGAGAAAAAACGATGACAATGTTCGGGATATGATCCAGAAATATTGCCAGATAAACCATCTCAGTTTCAAAGAGATGTGGAACACATATTCTAATAATCCCAGAAACAAACGCTGGTTAAGGCAGATCATTCCAAGTGGCCAGCTCGATTTTGAAGCGTATTGCAAGTATTTAGGAGATACTCAAATATATGAAGATTACCAAAGTGCTTGTTCGTTTGTTCACGGACAAGATCTGGCTGCCAAAACACTGCCGTTCACCTTTTATTCGTCTATTTGTTATCGATTCGACATGATGATGGTATACATATTCAGAATAATCCGGTTGTTCCCGCTAAATGATACTCTTGAAATCAAATTACCGATTTGGAAAATGAGTTGATTTCGCTTTCTGAAAAGTATCTTAGGTAATCAAATCGCGCTTATGCATCTTCTGTGTAAGCGCGATTTTTGTAATTTTAAGATACAAAAACTTTCGAATGTAGAATAAAATGCCATACTCAATAATTCAATCTTTCTCAATAAAAATCATTTTTATTGAGAAAGATTGTTAGTATACTTTTAATAATTGTTGACAAAAATTGATTTTGTGGATATAATAATGGCAAAGGAGTGTGATTTCTTGTGTCTATTACTTCAAAAGACGGCATCCTGAAAGTGCTAACGGCATACAACCCTTGGTGGAAAACCGGAGTTGTAAACCCCAAAATGACCAAAACCTATAAACGATTTGCGTTTCATGAAGCTATGAAGCGGTTGAAAGAAAAAGATATTCGCAGAACTGTTGTATTGACTGGAACACGTCGCGTGGGTAAGACCACCATTCAATATCAAATGATTGAAGCGTTGTTAAATTCCGGTGTTGCACCTCAACGAATCGTTTTCATCTCTATGGATCATCCTATGCTCAAATTGAGCCAATTTCAAGAAGTGTTGGAATGTTATCACGAAAACATTTATGCTGAGCAAGATGTGTATTATTTTTTTGATGAAATTCAATACGCTCAGGATTGGGATCGCTGGCTGAAAACAATTTATGACACGCAACCCGACACTAAAGTTATAGCAACTGGTTCGGCAAGTCCTGCCCTAATGAAGGGAAGCCGAGAAAGCGGTGCTGGCAGATGGTCTGTGATCCAAGTGCCCACATTGTCCTTTTATGAATACTGTGAACTTTTGAATGTTGATCGTCCCGATATAGCTGAAGATTTAAAAGTCACGTCTCTTCTTAGCAAAAACCAAATCGAGCGCAACCAAATTATACTTCAGCTTTCCAAAGTGCAAAATCACTTTATGCGATATTTGCAGATTGGTGGGTTTCCGGAATTGGCTCTTGCGGATAACGATTTGATGGCCCGACAAATTATGAGAGAAGATGTGGTGGATAAGGTCCTCAAGCGCGATCTTCCTTCGCTGTATAATATTCGTAACGCAACAGAACTGGAACGTATCTTCCTCTACCTGTGCAATGTATCTTCTGAAATTGTTTCGATTGAGGCAATAACGAAAGAACTTAACGGCGTTTCACGCACAACGGTAGAAAATTATATCCAGTATCTTGAAAGTGCAAATCTTATATATCAAAGTTGGCCGGTAGATATGGCGGGTAAAAAAGTTCTCAAAGCCAGACCCAAAATCTATATCGCCGATGCAGCGATCCGAAATGCCGTTTTAATGGATGATTCTATCATGACTGATCCTGTGGGTATGGGCAAGGTTGTCGAAACCGCGGTGTATAAGCACGTAGCTGCTTTTTATTATCAGTTTGCAACATCAATTGGATATTTCCGCGGCGGTAAAAGAAACAAAGAAATAGATATCGTTGTAGATTATCCTAATATTAGAAACATTTTAATTGAGGTTAAATATCGCGAGGGTGCTCCTATCGCAGATGATGATGCGATTGTTGAATTGTGTGAAGAAGCATCCGCCGGAATTATTGTCACAAAAGCCGCAGCTGATTTTGGTGTGCACAACACCCCCAGCGGAAAAGAGTTGTTACGAATTCCCGCATTCGCCTTCCTTTATCTATTGGGTAATGCTGAAAAGCACGGCTACCGCGGAATTGAATAAGTTCTACAACCGCCCCGTAGGGATTTCCTACGGGGGCGGTGTTATTTGTGGGGTATAATTTTGCGTGTGTTGGGAGCATGCGTGATTTGCACGCAATACACGCAAAACCAAGTCCCCTGCCTTAGCAAAAACAAAAGCGCGCTAAATAGCGCGCTTTTGCTATATTTATTTCGCAACAATATCTTTTACAATTTCATCAAAATACTTGGATGCGATATGGAGGCAAAACTCCTTCATCATCTCCATATTTTCTTCTTTGCTACCATAGGTTTTACCTGTAATCGGAGACTCTAACTCTATCATAAAATCTTGCAAAACCGCCATAGTATCATTGCCGCTTGCGATATCCCGATACCGTTTAATGTATTGCAATAACACGCCAAATCGTTCGTGCGAAATCAAGTCGTTGAGCAACTTTAAAGTTGCTTTCCCTTGTGCCATATTATACGGAATGATTTCTTTTTCGTAGTCGAAACCGATGGACTCATAATCGGTTTTCATAAAGTTGGTTTTGCCGGTTGCCAAGAGTTGTAACCCCGCAAAGAATTTCATTGTATCATCGGTAAGACCTAATTGATCGGCTGTTAAATTCGAGTTTTTATCCTCACGAATATCGCTGAGTCCTACCAAATAATCGCACGAAACCCCTAAATACTCTGCCATTTTTCCTGCCAGAGCGATATCGGGATTGCGTTTTCCTAAAATATAAAAATTGACACTTTGGCGAGAGCGGCATATCGCTTCGGCGAATTCTCCTTGGGATATTCCTTTTTCAGAAAGCAATTGTTCCAATCGCTGGCCGAAAATTTGTTGCATTTCCATACCAAAAACCTCCAGAAGTACATATTTGTAGCAAGTTGTCAACTCGCGCTACAAAACTATTGACAAATCAACAAAAGTGTGTTTTGTCAAGCTTTTGGGCGGCGGAAAACTGGAACTATACTTTTGTGCTGAAGAATGGTATAATGTGAAAGGAGAAAACAAGTTGAGTTTAGAATTAGCAATTGTTGTAGCGGCTATAAATGGGGAACATTTGTCACCGAAAATTAAAACAAGCTCAAACTACAAGTACTGGGTGAGTATCAAAGATGACAGTAGGTGCACACCTTGTGAGGTGAACCATGGGAAAATTTGGTTGATTTCCGAGAAACCTAACCCTAAACCTCCTGCTCATCCGCGGTGCCGGTGTGTGATTAAATTAATGCAGTCAATTGCAGCGGGAACAGCAACTATCAATGGTGTTAATGGTGCGGATTGGTGGATAGTTAACACAGGGGAATTACCCAATTATTATGTTTCGTATGAGGACGCATTAAATAAAGGTTGGGCTCCTAAAAAATGGCCCTCAAATTTTATTCCTCAAAAAATGATAACAGGCGGCGAACACCAAAATAAAAGCGGACATCTTCCCAGTAAACCCGGAAGAATTTGGTATGAAGCGGATATTAATTATAAGTCCGGGAAACGAAATAGTGAACGTATTGTTTGGTCAGACGATGGTTTGGTATTTGTGTCATACGATCACTATAAAACGTTTTACGAAATTATATAAGGAGAAAAGCAACGATGAAAACAATTGAGTTAGATCTGACAGGATGCAAATATTCGTCCGATATCCACGAACGAATTCGTATTGCTTTTGATTTCCCCGAGTGGTATGGGGCAAACTGGGATGCATTTTGGGATTTGTTGCGCAGTGAATGTGATTCAGATAAGTTAATTATAAAAGGAACAAATACTTTAACAAAAGAATTTGATGAACATATTGCTATATTCAAGGAAACTTTGGATGAGTATATTGCATTTAGAGACAAATATACAAAATGTGGTTTAAAAGCGTTTGATTATGAAATTATAAGTTAAAGACAACCCTGCGTGCTGATGCACGCAGGGTTGTACTACTTGTAAAGAGAATAAGAATGTGGTATAATAAATGATATTACTAATATGAATTCGCAAACGGAGATTTTTAATGAAACTGCAAAACGAAAAATTTACCATCGATATAACGGTAATAAATACAACAAACTGTGCCTTTAATGACGATTACGTTGTTTACTTTCCAGAAAACGCGGAAGATGAATTTAGCAAAACCCGAATTCTTGTCATTGATAATGACGAGACAATTCATAAAATAGCGCTTGTTGGTGATATGTTTCTATACGAGGAGCATTGTGCAGTTTTAGAGGATACCGTTTTGACTGTGTTGCAAAATAATATGCTTGTTCAAATTGATTTGAGCACTTGCCGAGTTACTAACCAAAAACCAATTGAGGAATTTGGAGGAAACTTTGAATTACATTTGACACCTGTGGGATGTTTGGTTTATGGCGAGAGTGTTGTTGCCACTTATGACAGCGAATTGAATCCGTTGTGGAGCTTTAGTGGTAAAGATATTTTTGCTACAATCAGTGATAAAACTGCTTTTACGATTGAAAACGACAGCATCAAACTTTATGATTTTGAAGATAATTTTTATGAGCTTGATTTTAACGGAAAACTAATAACCGAAATCAGAGCTGCCGATTAAAATTCCCTGCGTGTTGTGGAAACGCGCAGGGAACGCTCATTTTAAAGCAGCTTTTATCGTCCATCCCAAGGCATCGCTGATTTTTTCAAATTCTTTGATAAGCGATTCGCCATAGATCCACACCTCATCACGCCAAGGGTGCGAGAGATAACCAAAAGTACCGTATTTATCCAAGAAAAAGTAGTAATCGCCATTGGGATAGAACGTATGGAAGTAGGCGATTCCATCGCTGTTAAAATACGGCTTATCGGGTTGGTTGCTTTGCATATTTTGAGGATTTCGGGGATCGTATAAGATAAAATTATGAAACCAATCAATGGCATACAATTGGTAACCGGTCTTCAAGCAGTTGGTAATTGCAGTTGGAGCTAATTCGTCAAGCAGGTCTATTTGCTCCTCGGTCATTTGCGAAATATCATAAACCACAAACGGTCGATTAATGGCAAATGGCAAGAAAAAATTATCATCACAACCGGGGTAAAAGCGCAAGTCATTCTGTATAAAGTTGTAGATAAAATCTTCATTCTCTTTTAACAATTTCATAATTCACCGTCCTCATTTCATTTTGTGTCCTTTGCAATTATACCATATGGTTAAGCTCATCGCAACAGATAGATAGTTGGCGGGGTGTTTATTGCGTATCTTGGGAGAGCGCTTGAATGCCATTCAAGAGGTCAGCGGTCTGTTAAGAAAACGCGCCGGGGTGCGCGTTTTTGGGAGTGAGGGTGAGCGTTTGCGAGCGCCGCCGGGGGCGGATGCAGCGAGAAAAAAGCTCTGTGCCGTGGTCGAAATTTGCCGAGCGAGAGCGAGAGAGCAAATTTCGGGCACCACAAACGGAAAGAGCCGCCCTGACGGGTTGTACCGAAGCGCATAGACGAGAAGGGACTGCCGCACTGTACAAAGGAGTTCATCTCTGTAAGCGAAAAGGACACCGCAAAGGTGTCCTTTTTTCATTGGTGTAAAGCGGATCGAGGGGTTGCAGCGGCTCGCGCGGCGCAGTTATCGAATCGGTTTGCCGTTTAGGGTGGCGGCGACGAGGGTTTCGTCCGCGGCGTACTCCAGCTTGAGCGAGAAGAAGGGCAGCTCCTGCTCCAACAGACGGAGAAACAGACGGTCGCCCTCCCACGTCGGCAGGGTGGGGACGACGGCGTCGTCCACCCATTCCAATGTGCCCTCGTCGCAGTCGCGGAGCGTTCCCTCAAAGCCGTCGGCGGTGAACAGGTGCATCAGCTCCGTCTCCCACACCGCCGACACGAAGGTGACGATACCGCGGTAGCGGTAGGAGGTCAGCCGGAGGCCGGTTTCCTCTTCGACTTCCCGCAGCAGGCATTCCTCGGGACTCTCTTTGTCCTCAAACTTGCCGCCTACGCCGATCCACTTATCGTGGTTGAGGTCATTTTGCTTTTTGACGCGGTGAAGCAGCAGGGTCTGACCGCGGTCGTTGTGAATGTAGCACAGTGTCGTGTTTTTCATCGTATCCTCCGCTGTGACGTGATAGGTGTATTGTAGCACGGCGGCGGCACGAGCGCAAGGGGGAATGTGTGCAGCGCATTGAGGAGGGCGGTGCGGAACTCCCTCCGTTGTGCGTCGCCGCCTCGCTGTGGCTCGGTCACTTCGCGGTTCTGACAGTCCCCCGGACTGTCATTCATTACCGCTCAGACCTCTGTGAGGGAGGTTTTGCGGGACGTCGAAGGCGCCGTCCCCTACGGTGACGAGTGAAGATGGGGAGAGGGCAGGGGCGGATGTTGTTTTTTGTAAGAACAGGCTCGCTTTTTGTATGGTTGACAAGGGTGCGATTGTGCCTATATAATGAAAATGAATAGGATACTGATTGGTGAGGTGGAGAGAATGAAATGTTGGACGGCAATAGTCACGGTGCTGACGCTGCTGATGATGCTCTTACTGTCGGGCGGGGCTGCTGCCGAGGAGAGTGCGGGTGCGCCCGATCTGATCGTGACGGCGCTGACGTGGAGCGGTGGTGACGGGCAGGTAGAGCCCGGCACGGCACTGACCTTTTCCGTGACCGTGAAGAATCAGGGAACGGCGGCGGTGGACGCGCCGTTCACCGTGGATATTGCGTTCGGTCAGGAGCAGCTGTTTCGACTGACTCACGCGGGCGGCCTCGCCGTCGGTGCCGAGGCGACACTGACCTCGCCGGCGTGGACGGCGGTGAGCGGCGACCGCATGATCTCCGCGCGCGTCAACAGCACGGGCACCGTCACCGAGGTCGTCGAGCGGTGGGACAACGACGTGCTGCAGCTGAATCTGCGTGTGGCGAACGATCGTTACGCGCCGGCGTACGACACCGTGCGCGCGGCGGTGGAGGAGGCGGGTATGTACGACCTGACCTTCAACGACGACTTTAACGATACCGTCGCCTTCGACGCCAATAAAACCGGCAAAGAGGGCTACAAGTGGTACTGTCGGCGTCATTCGGCGTTTCCGACACTGGATATGGCGGAATGCCGCACCGAAAACGGTATTCTGACGATGGATTGCAAGATCGACACCTTTGCGCTCGGCGCGGCGACCATCGACCGTGTGACGGGGGTGGGGTACACCTTTACCCACGGCTACATTGAGTTCCGTTTGCGGATGCCCGTCGTCGGCGGCGAGGACGAAAGCAAGACCGCCATCTGGTCGTTCCCGCGGGAACGGTATACTGAGAAGGAAAAGTATACCACCCACGTTGAGATGGACTGGATGGAGTATTACGGCGACAACTACTACACCGTGACGTTGCACGAGATGACCTACGAGGGCTCCAAGCGGCATTGGTATTCCAGTGACGGCGGCAACTTCAACGGTCTCGGCGATCAGCAGTGGCACACGATGGGATACCTCTGGGAGGAGGGCAGCCTGCGCTGCTATCTGGACGGCAAGCTGTTCCTGACCCAAACCTGGAGCCCCGACGACGTGCCGATGCCCATTAACGTCGTCAAGGACGGCGATATCAAGTTCGACGGCGTGTTTTCCTATGCGGATACGCAGGATATGATGCTGTTTATCTTCGGGTCGAAAAAGATCCCGCTGGAGCTGGACTACGTGCGCATCTGGCAGGAGGGCGGCGACAAGCCGGTCGTGACGCCGCCGACCACCACGACGACTACGACCGTCGCCCCAAAGACCACGACGGCTGCCACGGTGACCAAAACGACCGCCAAGAAGCCGATCGCAACGACCGCGACGGTGGGGGCGCCCACGGCGAACGGCGCGGTGACGACGGTGACTGAGGCGACGACCGCGACCACGACGGTGCGGCCGACGGAAACGACGGCGGGTACGGTGGCGACGGCGTCACCGCCGACGAGTGCGGTCAGCGGTGACGGCACGGTGCCGGAGGCGGAGGGGCTGCCCGGTTGGCTGATCGGGGTGATCGTCGGTACGGTAGTGCTGCTCGGCGGCACGATCGTGCTGATCGTGTGGCTGGCGAAGCGGAAGCGCGTGCCGAAAACAGAAGAGTAACAGTCACCCCCGACGGATCACCGTCGGGGGTTGGTTTTTTGGGGTGAGGGATTGTAAGCAAGTTCCTGCCAAGTATGCCGCAACGGTGAGTTTGCGAACAGCAATACGTTCCTTCAATGCGGCACCTCCTTTCTGCGCGCGCAGAAAGGAGGCAAAGAAGCGTTGGGAAACCCTTTCGATCGGGTTTCCCAAACCCTTCCTAAACGACTCAAAGGGTCAGTGACCCTTTGGAAACCTCTCCGCTTTCTGCGGCTCACACCGTTTGCGGTGGCGGCTTCGCCGCCTCACGGTGCCTCACCGTCACGTCGCGCAGCGATGTGTCCCTCACCGCAGGCGAGGGATTGCTTTTTGTAAAATCGTGTGGTACAATGAAGAAAAAAGCGGAGGGATGTTTTATGAGGCACTATGTTGAACCCACGACCGAGCAGGTCGACGGCATTCTCTGGAGAAACGGCGAGGTCGAGCTCATTCGCGGTCAGCGCGTCAACGCCAAGATCCTGGTCATCGTATTTGCTATCATCGGCGCCCTGTTTGTTGTGGGCTTCCTTGGCGTCGGTATCATCGACCGCGCCGATGACTACAACAGTCACGTACACGACCCCTGGTGCTACGAGTTCGTTGGCAACCAAAATTTCTACATCACGGAGGACGGCAACTATTACAATGCCGTTAACGATCGAACGTATTACAGCTTCTACACCTATATTGAAGAAACGTACGGTTACGATTACGTCGCCGAAGAGGTATTGGGAAATGATCCGCTATTCGAACTGAATTGCTGGTTTGGCGATTCTGCTACGGAGTACATCTTTGACGGCTTCTTCACCGAGGCGCTGCTGCCCTGCCTGGCGATCTACGTCGTGTGGATGCTGCTTGCGCTGATCATTTGGCTGATCCTCTCGCGCTGCGAGCTGGTGGTCACTAACTACCGCGTCTGCGGTCGCGCGTGGTTCGGTCGCCGCGTCGATCTGCCGCTGGATTCCGTGTCCGCAACGGGCACCGTCCGTTGGCTGCGCCGCGTTTCGGTTGCGACCAGCTCCGGCTGGATCAGCTTTGGCTGGATCCGCAATTCCAACAAGGTGTTCTCGGTCATCACGCAGGCGATCATCGAACGTCAGCGCATCAAGGCGCAGGTCGCTCAGCCCACGCCAGTCGCTCAGCCTGCGCAGGCTGACGCGTCGGCGTTCACGGTGGACGAGGCGTAAGTTCAAAACAGGAGGCGGCGCACGGGTTTCCGTGTGCCGCTTTGGTTTGTGCGGTTGGTAACAACCCCTCCGTCTCGCGTTGCTCGACACCTCCCCTTACACAGGGGAGGCATGCGGGCGGGCAATGCCCGCCCCTACGGCCTGGGTTTGAGTTTGTAGGGGCGACCATTGGTCGTCCGCGGGGTTGGTTTGGGTGCGTGCGGGGTGGGAATTTGTCAAGTTTTGAAAAAAGGTGTCGAATTGGCTTGAATATTGCGCATTATCATAGTATAATAGTTTCTATGTATGGGAACATACGGCTTAAATCAAAAATACAGTACGGAGAGGGATGTTATCATGGCAAAAATTGCGGATATCATCAAGTATGAGGGCGGTAACGACACCTTCATCTGGAAGTTCCCGGTAGAGGATTTTAACACGCTGAGCCAGCTTATCGTTCACGAGTCGCAGGAAGCGATCTTCTTCATGAACGGTCAGGCGCTGGATCTGTTCGGCCCCGGCCGTCACACGCTGACGACCCAGAACCTGCCGCTGATCGGCAAGGCGCTGAATCTCGCCACCGGTGGCGAGACCCCCTTCCACTGCGAGGTCTACTTCATCAACAAGACCGTGCAGATGGGCATCAAGTGGGGTACCGACACCCGCGTGCGCTTCATCGAGCCCACCCTCGGTATTCCGTTGGATATCGGCGCCTGCGGTGAGATGAATCTGGCGGTTTCGGATTCCCGCAAGCTGCTGGTCAAGCTGGTCGGCACGATGAACGGTATCGCCTGGAACGAGCGCGGCGGCGGATTTACCAAGTCGCTGCAGGATTCCTTCCGTCCGCTGATCTCCACGGCGGTCAAAACACACCTGTCTACCAGCATCAAATCGGAGAATATCAACATTCTGGAGATCGACTCCAACCTCGAGAAGCTGTCCGCCATCCTGCGTGAGGCGATCCTTCCCGGCTTTGAGGAGTACGGTCTGACTATTCCGCAGTTCTACGTCTCCACCGTGCTGCTGCCGGAGGATGACCGCAACTTCCAGCGCCTGCGTGAGCTGCAGACCGTGTCGTTGCAGACCAAGATGGCGGAGGCTGAGGCGGCGGTCAAGACCGCACAGGCCGAAGCGACGGCGGCTGTTACCGCGGCACAGCGCCAGATCGAGCTGGAGAAGCAGACCACCGAGACCGAGATCGCTCGCCGCGAGGCGGAGCGCCGTCTCATCGAGGCGCAGGCTGAAGCACAGGCTGCGAAGATGGCCGGCTTTGCCGAGGCCGAGATCATGCAGGCCAAGGGCTACACCCAGAAGGATGTCTTCCAGACCGAGGTTCAGAAGGCGTATGCCGAGGGTATCGGCAACATGGGCGGCAACGGCGGAGGCAGCGGTATCGTGGGCGATATCGTCGGACTCGGCGTCGGTATGGCGGCGGCCGGTAATATGTCCGCGCAGATGGGCGATCTGTTCAAGGGCATGACCCCTGCGGCAGAGACTCCGGCAGCCCCGGCGGCTCCCGCTGACGTGACCTGCCCGGCGTGTGGCAGCAGCGTGCCGGCAAACGCCAAGTTCTGCCTGCAGTGCGGCGCCAAGATCGAGATCCTCGCCGACGACGAGATCCTGTGCCCTGCGTGCGGCAAGAAGATCAAAAAAGGTAAGTTCTGTCTGGAATGTGGTGCGTCGCTGGTCAACAAATGTCCCAAGTGCGGTGCCGAAGTTCCGACCGGCGCCAAATTCTGCTTTGAGTGCGGCGAAAAGCTGTAAGAGGGGGATACGATCATGAAAAAGAATTTCACTGCGTATATCATCGGTTGGGCTGCGGTGCTGGCCTTCTTTAACCTGATCACGTTTATCACGCCCGGTGACAAGTTCGACGACACCGGCTTTACCCTCGGCTACGTGTTCATCACCCTGATGTTTCTTATCCAGCTCGGTTGTGCCTACGCGGCGTTCAGCGCCAAGAACCTCAACCGCGCGTTCTACAACATTCCGCTGGTCAAGCTGAGCATCGGCTCGCTGGTGTGGATGCTTATCGTGGGCGGCGTCGTGATGGCGGTGGAGGCGATCCCCACCTGGATCGGTATTCTCCTGTGCGCTGTCGTGCTGCTCTTTAACATCCTCGGCGTGACCAAGGCCGCCGTGACCGCGAACGTGGTGGAGGGCGTCGACCGTCAGGTCAAGGTCGCCACCGTGTTTATCAAGATGCTGACCGCCGATGCGCAGCTCCTGCAGAGCAAGACGCAGGGCCGTCCCTATGCCGCGACGGTCACCAAGGTGTACGAGGCGGTGCGCTACAGCGATCCGATGTCGGCACAGGGCCTCGCTGACGTGGAGATGCGTCTCCGTCAGGCATTTGCGATGCTGTCCGCCGCGGTGAACGAGGACAACGCCATCGCTGTGGAGCAGCAGGCGAACAACGTTCTCGCGCTGGTGGAAGAGCGCAACGTGAAGTGCAAGATTTTGAAGTAAAACGTAGGAGACGGTAATTCATGGCTGTATTCAGATGTAAAATGTGCGGCGGCACGCTGGAGATCACCTCCGGGAGCACCACTGCTACCTGTGAGTATTGCGGCAGTGTGCAGACGCTGCCGCGTCTGGACGACGATAAGATCGCGCGGCTGTACGACCACGCCGACCACTATCGCCGCAACGACGATTTTGACAAGGCGATGGAGGTATATGAAAAGATCCTCCTGGAGACTCCCGAGGACGCCGAAGCGTATTGGTCGCTGGTGCTGTGCCGCTATGGTATCGAATACGTGGAGGATCCCACCACGAAGCAGCGCATTCCCACCGTCAACCGCGTGCAGTACACCTCGGTGTTTGACGACGATAACTACCGCTCCGCACTGAAATTTGCCGATGCGTCGCAGCGTGCCATCTATGAAAAAGAGGCCGAGACCATCAACACCATTCAGAAGGGTATTTTGGAGATCTCGCAGAAGGAAGAGCCGTTTTACGTCTTTATCTGCTACAAGGAAAGCGACGAGCGCGGTCAGCGCACCCGCGATTCCGTGTACGCCAACGACCTCTACCACGAGCTGACGCAGGAAGGCTTCAAGGTGTTCTACGCCCGTATCACGCTGGAAAGCAAGCTGGGCGAAGCGTACGAGCCGTATATCTTCGCGGCGCTCAATTCCGCCAAGGTGATGGTGGTGCTGGGTACCAAGCCGGAGTTTTTCAACGCGGTGTGGGTCAAGAACGAGTGGAGCCGGTATCTCGCGCTCATCAAAAACGGCGCGAAGAAGAAGCTCATCCCTGCCTACAGCGGTATGGATCCCTACGATCTGCCCAGCGAGTTCGCGCATCTGCAGGCGCTGGATATGACCAAGCTCGGCTTTATGCCCGACCTGGTGCGCGGTATTAAGAAGATCATCGGTGTGGAGGCTCCCGTGGCCGCCGCTCCTGCCGCGCACAATGACCACGGCCATCAGGAAGTGGAGCTGCTGCTCAAGCGCGTGCATATCTTTATGGAGAGCGAGGACTGGCTCAACGCCGATATCTATTGCGAAAAGGTGCTGGATGCCGATCCGGAGAATCCCGACGCGTATTTCTACAAGTTCCTCACGCAGATGAAGGTGGACACACTGGACAAGCTGGAGGATCACCACGCGCCGCTGGATCAGTACTCCGCCTATCGAAACGCCGTGCGCTACGCCGACGAGGCGAAGTCGCAGGAGCTGATCGATATGAACAACCGCATCCGTGAGCGGTTGGATCGCATCGAGGCACAGCGCCGTCACGAGCAGGAGATGCGCGATCAGCGCAATCGCGAGATCAACGCCCTGGAGGAGGCGCGCAACAACGCTACCACCCTGGTCCAGTCGTATATCACGACGCGCGATCAGATCCAGGAGGATCTTGGCAGTGAGCAGTACGCGTATGCCAACAACAAGAAGTATACGCGGGGCGTGCGTATTCGTGCGGTTTTGGTGCTGATCTGTGCGGCACTGACCTGGATCGGTGTCGCCATGACCGAGAACGGCGGTAGTGACGGAGCGGCCGCGCTGCTGTCCCTGTCGCTCATCGCAACGGTCATCCTCAGTTACAACCTGCACTCGTACAAGGCAGGCTCCGGTTGCCTGAGTATCGTGCTCAGCTTCTTCACCGTGGGCATCTACCCGGCGATCTACGCGCTCATCTCACTGTTCGGCAGCGGTAAGCGCCATCAGCGGATGCGCCTTATGCGGATCCAAAGTCTCGGTCAGCAGCTGCAGGAGGTCAACGCGAGCATCGCTACCGCCACGCAGTCGCTCAGCGAGATCAATCAAAAGCTAGAGCAGTATCAGTAACGTATTGAGGGGTATATATTATGGTTAAAACGTGCGGTCAGTGCCGCTACACCGGTGAGCCGACCTGGAGAGACGGCAACTACTATTGTCCCGCTTGCGGTGCGGTGATGGATATGACGGCGCCTTCGCCGCAGCCCGTAGCACCGCCGCAGCCCGCAGCGACACCGATCAACGCGGTCTGCCCGATCTGCCGCAATGCGAACGGCAACACGCTGGTCAACGGCAAGTGCCGCTGCGGTATGTGCGGCACGCTGTTTGATTATGCCACGCCCACGCCGCAGTACCAGAACGGTTACGCCGCTCCGGGGCCGTATCAGAACGGCTACGCCGCGAACGCCAATGCGTATGCGTATGCGCAGCAGCGCCGTCGGGAGCTGGAGGCGGAGAAGAATAAGCGCGTGGTGTGGGGTATCGTGTGGTTCTTCCTGTGCTGGCCGGTGGCGGTGTATCACGCCTACAAGTATTACAAGGCCAACGAGGAACTCAAAACGTATTCTCAGTGGTATTGATCCGTAAGCAGCCTTCCTTTGGGGAGGCTGTTTGTTTGTGGGTGGGGGTTGGGAATATGGTGGTAGGTTGGGCTTGTAGGGGCGGACCTGTGTGTCCGTCCGCGGGGTTGGTACAGATCTTGGCGGACGAGCGATTAAGTGACGCCCCAAATCTTTGATTTGGTCGGCGGAACTTATGCACAGCTGCCCGCCCCTACGAAGGTATTTGCGGTTTATGCAAACCCTCGCACATGGTGGAGAGGTTTCCAAAGGGTCACCGACCCTTTGGCCGTCTGTGGAGGGGTCTGGGGGACCCATCGGAAGGGTCCCTCAGCGCCTCTTTGCCTCCTTTCTGCGCGCGCAGAAAGGAGGTGCCGCAGAGAAGGAGTGGTATGTTGTTTGCGATATCATCGTTGCGGCATGATTGGTAGAGCCTGTTTACAACCCCTCCACCGCGCTTCGCGTGGTCCCCCTCCCCTTACACAGGGCGGCAGGCGGGCGGACCTGTGTGTCCGCCCGCGGGGTTGGTACAGACCTTGGCGGACGAGCGATTAAGTGACGCCCCAAATCTTTGATTTGGTCGGCGGAACTTATGCACAGCTGCCCGCCCCTACGGGGGTGGTTTGGGGTTGTGCGGGGAGCCGCAGGCGAGGGGGCGAAAAGATTTCGATGTGAAAAATGGTATTGTGCGCGGCGACAAAATGTGATATACTGATCTCAAATACCAAGTAATAGGGGAGATGACGGTATGATGGGTAAACGATTGGCAGCGGCGATGCTGACATTGCTGCTGTTCGTGGCACTGCTGCCTGCCGGTACGTTCGCGGTCACGGCGGCAGGAACCGCCGACCTGCAGGTAGAGAAGATCGGCTGGAATACCGAGACCGAGGTCAAGCCCGGTACGGCGGTAACCTTTGAGGTCGTGGTGAAAAACGTCGGCACGGCTGCGACGGGCGCACCGATCAAGGTCACCTTTGGTACGGGCACGCAGCAGCTTCGTACGGTGACGCACAGCAGCAGTATCGCCGCAGGTGCGACGGTCACCATTAAGGCCGAGCCGTGGATCGCCGTTAAGGGCGACTATATGGTCGCGGTGCGCGTCAACGGCGATCAGACGGTTGCCGAGACGAGCTACAAGAACAACACCAAGCAGGCGAACCTGCGTGTGGCGGATGCCAAGCTCACCTCCGCGTACGACAGCACCGCCAAGGTGCTGAAGGACGGCGGGCTCGATACGCTGGTGTTTAGCGACGATTTTGATTCCATCAGCACCGTCGACGTCAACAACACTGCCAAAGAGGGCTACAAGTGGTACGTCGACCGCCCTTATGGTGCGTCTACGCTGACGATGGACGACTACAGCGTGAAAAACGGCGTGATGACGGTGCACAACATCGTGCCGACCTATAACTACGGTCTGGGTACGGTGGACTGCGGCTCGCACGTCGGTTTCACCTTCAACACCGGCTACCTTGAGGTGCGCCTGCGTATTCCGCGCCCGCGCGAGAACGCCGAGGGCGAGAAGGGCGTGCCCGCCATCTGGGCGCTGCCGCCCGAAAAGCTGTACGGCAGCGACGATCACTGGGTCGAGCTGGACTGGCTGGAGTACTGGGGCGACGCGTATTACACCGTTTGCGTCCACGAGCAGTATTCCAAGAACGGCACGGTGTATCAGCACAACAAAAACTCCAACGTGACCGGCTACGGCCTGAACGACGGCGAATGGCACGTCATGGGCTGGCTGTGGCAGAAGGGCCTGCTCATCACCTATTACGACGGTGAGGAGGTCATGCGCCTGACCTACAAGGAGGGCGAGTTCTCCAGCCCGATGCAGACCACCGTCAAGGGTGAGTTGCAGGAGGGCGTGTTCGTTCACATGGACGAGCAGCAGATGCCCATCTTCATCGGCGGCTCCAAGGACAATCCGATGGAGCTCGACTACGTGCGCGTTTGGGACGGTAACGACAGCTACGTGCCGCCCAAGCCGACGGTTAAGCAGATGGATATGAGCGAGTTTTGGTCGACCTACCTCGCGGACGAGAATATGGAACCCATCATGGAGGTCAACGCCTACAACTACGAGCAGATCCTTGCCGGTGAGAAGGATTACTACCGGATGGAGCTGAGCCAGAAAAATCAGCTGGCGCTGTTCGTGATGAACATTGACCAGCCCGGATATCTGGAGCTGTTGGCGAAGGCACAGGAGGTCAAAAAGAACCCGAACGCCTACACGACCGCTGTTCCCAAAAAGACCACGGTGGCGAAGCCGGTGGCTACGACGACTGTCAAAAAGCCGATCGCCACGAAAAAGCCGACCACCACGGCAAACGTCGCCAAGCCGACGGTGCCCGATGCGGTGGTGACGACGCCGTCGAGTGAGCCGTCAGCGGAGGAAAGCACGACCACCGCCACGGCGACGGTGACGACGCCGACGGCCATCGAAGCCACTACCGGTGCGACTATCTCCAAGCCGCTTGCCACGCAGTCGGCGGATACCGAGCCGCAGGACACGGATGACGGCATCCCCGGTTGGTTGATCGGGGTGATCGTTGGTGCGGTGGTGCTGCTTGGTGGCATAATCGTGCTGCTCGTATGGCTGACGAAAAAGAAAACGGCGACCACGCCTGAAGAATAACGAAAATGACCCCCGACGGATCACCGTCGGGGGTTGGTTTTTGTGGGGGTGAGGGGTTGTAAACAGGGTTCTGCCAAGTATGCCGCAACGGTGAGTTTTCGAACAGCAATACGTTCGTTCAGTGCGGCACCTCCTTTCTGCATGCGCAGAAAGGAGGCAAAGAAGCGTTGGTAGCGTGAGGCTCCCAATCTTCGATTTGGCAAGCCGAATTTATCCGTTTAGGGACGCCGTCCCCTACGAACTCCCTCCGTCTTTCTCCTACGGCGAAATCCACCCCATCAAAGAGGGCGGCAGACGGGCGAGCAATGCCCGCCCCTACGGTGTGGCAAGAAGGTCGTGCGGATAAAATGAAGGCGAGAGAGGATTTTTCCTCTCTCGACCCGCGTTGCTTGACAGGGAATAGGCGGAAGTGTATAATTAAAATGACAGGAGGGGTAGGTATGGTTTGCTACGCGTGTGGGATGCCCGTTGCGGAAGAACAAGCGGTTTGCGAGCATTGCGGTTCGCAGTTTGATGCATCGCTGCCGGCGGCCTTTTGGCAATCAATGGCACTTTGCAAAAGTCCGTTGATCGCAGTATTGGCGATTTGGCAAAATATACTCGCGGCCGTACTGGTCGGTGCGGTTTTGACGCTTAGTGAGCGCGGCGTGGTGTGTGCGGTTCTTACGATCCCTGCCTCGGTGGTGGTGTCGGTCGGAGCGTTTATGATGATGCTTGGTGGCCGCAACACGGAATTGTACCGTGTGCGACGCGGATGCACGGTATTGATGGTAGGGCTTGGCATCGCTATAGCGGCCACTCTTTCTTCGATACCGGGTGTCATCGATGCCTTGGTGGGACTGTCGGAGAAGCCTGTTATCATTGACGGACAGATCGTTTCCGGATATCTGAGCTTTGCCGCAAACAGACACAAGGCGCTCCAGTATGCTCTGCGTTTAACGGTGGGCTTGACCGTGATACTGTCTTGTCTCATTGTGGCGGTAGGATGCATACGAAGGAATCTGTGGCGGTTGTCAAGGCCCATTGAAAAGCAAGGTAAGATCCGAAGCTGCGTAGCTTGGGGACTCACCGTCTTGCTGGTAGAGCGTGTGATGTGTGCAGGCAGTTGGGCTACGAGGTCTTCGTATATTGTGGTGATTTTTGTGAGCCTTCTGTCGGCTATGCTGTTTGCGATCAGTTATCTATTGTTCCGGTTTCCCCGCCACAAGAAAGCGCCCAAAGGAACGCCGCCGGCGTTGCCGAAACAATAAGCGGTGAAGAAAATGCTCCCCGACGGTGACCCGTCGGGGAGCATTTTTACCGTTCGTTCCAGTATTTGCGGTCCATACTGCGGTACTGGATGGCTTCGGCGACGTGGGCGGGCTCGACGGTGTCGCTGCCCGCGAGGTCGGCGATGGTGCGCGCGACCTTGAGGATGCGGTCGTAGGCGCGTGCTGACAGATCCAGCCGCTCAAAGGCGTCCTCCAGAAGCTTCTGCGCCGCATCGGACAGCACACAGTAGGTGCGCAGTCCCTCGGGCGGCAGGGCGGCGTTGGTGAGCACCCCCGTGGTGGCACGGCGCGCTTCCTGACGCGCACGGGCGCGGCAGACACGCTCGCGGATGACGGCGGAGCTTTCCACCGGATGTTTGGATGCGAGCTGCTCGTACTGCACCGGCGGGACCTCGATATGCAGGTCGAAACGGTCAAGCAGCGGGCCGGAGATCCGCGCTAAATACCGCCGGCTCTGTGACGGCGAGCAGGTGCAGGGGCGCTTCGGATGCCCGAAGTAGCCGCAGGGACACGGGTTCATCGCCGCTACCAGCATAAACGAGCAGGGGTAGGTAAGGCTCGCGCTGACGCGGGAGATGGTGATGCTGCCATCCTCCAGCGGTTGGCGCAGCGCCTCCATGGCGTTGCGCGAAAATTCGGGCAATTCGTCGAGAAACAGGACGCCGTTGTGCGCCAGCGAGCCCGCGCCCGGCCGCGGCGGCGCGCCGCCGCCGACCAGGCCGTGGTGCGAGACCGAATGGTGCGGTGAGCGGAAGGGGCGTGTCGTCAGCAGACCCACGCCGCCGGGCAGCGTGCCGGCGATGGAGTGGATCGCGGAGGCCTCCAGTGCTTCCTCACGCGTGAGGTCGGGCAGTATGGACGGCAGGCGCTTTGCCAGCATGCTTTTGCCTGAGCCGGGAGGGCCGATGAGCAAAATGTTGTGACCACCCGCGGCGGCGATCTCCATCG
>JAGBFF010000074.1 GCA_017936615.1 Clostridia bacterium
GCGATCTTACGGACCTGTTCCTTGGTAATCTTGGCAACCAGATCGTCAGCACCGACATAGTCAGCGCCGGCATCCAGCGCAGCCTGATGCTTGTCTTCCTTAGCGAATACCAAGACGCGGAGCTTCTTACCGGTACCGTGGGGCAGCACGACTGCGCCACGAACCTGCTGATCGGCGTGACGGCTGTCAACGCCCAGCTTGACATGCACTTCGACGGTCTCGTCGAACTTGGCTTTGCCGGTCTTCACGGCAATATCCAGAGCTTCTGCCACATCGTACTGTGCGGCACGGTCGATCAGCTTCGCGCTGTCGACATACTTCTTACCATGTTTCATTGGTTTATTTCCTCCCTGTTAGTTACCATCCGCACGGCATACAGCCGCGGCTGGCATGAGTGGTAAAATCGGAATAGTGTTTGTTCCTCCCACCCGGAACACAGAATCAGTCGACAACTTCGACGCCCATGCTGCGAGCCGTACCGGCTACCATGCTCATGGCAGCTTCGATGCTGGCGGCATTCAGATCGGGCATTTTGGTCTCGGCGATCTTACGGACCTGTTCCTTGGTAATCTTGGCAACCTTGGTCTTGTTCGGAACGCCGGATGCGGTCTCAATGCCGCAGGCCTTCTTGATCAGGACCGCTGCCGGAGGGGTCTTGGTGATGAACGTGAACGAACGATCAGCGTACACGGTGATGATGACAGGGATGATAAGACCCACATCATTCTTCGTGCGCTCGTTGAACTCTTTCGTGAACGCCATGATGTTTACGCCATGCTGACCGAGAGCCGGACCAACAGGCGGTGCCGGCGTGGCTTTACCCGCCGGAATCTGCAGTTTAATGTACCCGGAAACCTTTTGAGCCATTTTTCTTGCACCTCCAAAATTTGTGGTAACGGCGGCACTCGGTCAAGCCCGGAAGCGTGCCGGTGCCTCCCACAGTCGGAAAAGTGTCCGACGCACAGGAAAAGGGCGATTTGCCCATACCCTCTTGATTGACGGAATAAGCAAGCTTACTCCATGAGTTCCGCCTGATCCAGTTCCAATTCGACGGGGGTCTCCCGACCGAACATGGAAACGGTCACACGGACCTTGTTCTTCTCCACATCGAGCTCGTCTACGCGGCCACTGAAGTTTTCCAGCGGGCCGTCGATGATGCGGACCATATCGCCCACAACGTAGTTGATCTCGACGGGATGCTTTTCGACACCCAACGCCGCCACTTCCGCTTCGGTCAGCGGGGTAGGCTTGCCGTTGGGTCCGACAAAACCGGTACAGCCACGCGTGTTGCGCACCACGTACCAGGATTCATCGGTCATGACCATTTTCACGAGGACATAACCCGGAAAAATCTTCCGTTCGACTTCGCGCTTTTTACCATCCTTGATCTCGGTGACCGTTTCGGTCGGGATCGAGACCTCGTGGATCCATTCCTGGAGCTTACGGTTCTCCACAATCTTTTCCAAATTGGTGGCTACCTTGTTCTCATAACCGGAATAGGTGTGGACCACATACCATTTTGCTTCGTCTGCCATGTGTCCTCCTCCCCGATCAGCCCAGCATCAACTTGATCAGCTGGCCGAGGCCGAGGTCGATCAGGCAGATGATGAGACCCATGATCGCGCACATCGCCAGCGTAACAGCGGTGTTACGTGCGGTGGCCTTCTTCGTGGGCCAAGTGATCTTGCGGAATTCACCCTTCAGATCACGGAAGAACTTGACGCCCTTCTGATTGCCGGCGTCCTCACCGGCCTTCTTCAAGCGGGCCTTGCCCACAAAGAAGAGGATGATACCGACGACGACCAGCGCAACACCGATAAAGAAAGCAATTTTCTCACCGGTGATGTTTTGCGGCAGGAAGAAAGCGTTGATCCACTTACCGAAGCCAAGAGCGGCGATATCTGCGAAAATGTTCAGGTTGCTGAGGAAGGAAATCAACGCCGCGAGAGCGCCTCCGACCATCAGAATAATACCCCAAAAAAACATCGCTTGCTGCTCCTTTCTGCTGCTTACTTCGTTTCGCGATGCACAGTGTGCTTGCGGCAGAAGCGGCAGTACTTGTTCATTTCCAGTCTGTCCGGATCGTTTTTCTTGTTCTTCATGGTGTTGTAGTTGCGTTGCTTGCATTCGGTGCAAGCCAGGGTGATCTTGACTCTCATAACGGCACCTCCAATAAATTCCCAAACGGGTATTTTGAGCCTCCCTCAGGGGCGGCGCACCGCCGAAAAAACGGCGCAAAAAAATAAACCCCTTTTGAGGTGCTTATACTATAACACAGTTTATCCGCAAGGTCAACCCCTTTTTTAAAAAAAGTTTTCACCCTCCGGTTTTTTGCTTCCTGATAAAAAACTTTTTCTGTGCATATACTCCCAATGCGCATTGATTTTTGGAAGAAACTGTGGTATGCTGTATTTAATTATGGTAAAGGGAGGAACCGTCTATGGAGATCACCGTTCGTGGTTTGCGCGTTCATTACATCGATCAAGGCTCCGGCGACCAAACAGTGCTGCTTCTGCACGGCTGGGGCGTGGACAGCTCCGTTTACCACCTCATCACCGATCATCTGTCCGGTTACTGCCGCATGATCGTGCCGGATCTGCCGGGCTTCGGTAAATCGGAAGAACCGCCGAAGCCGTGGACGACGATCGAGTATGCGGATTTCGTTTTGGAATTCTGCAAGGCACTCGGCGTCACCGAGGCGATCACCATGGGTCACTCCAACGGCGGACGCATTCTTTTGGAGCTGCTCTCGCGTGATACCTGCCCCCTCACCGTCCGCAAAGCAGTACTTTTGGATTCTGCCGGTATTCCGGCACACCATTCATTCGGTTACTACGCGCGCGTATATACCTTTAAATGTGTCAAAGCGATCCTATCTCTGCCCGGTATCCGTCACCTGTTTCCGGATGCCGTGGACAAGGCGCGCCGCCGTTTCGGTTCCTCCGATTATCGGCAGGCGAGCGCCGTGATGCGGCAGAGTATGGTACTGGCTCTCGGCTACGACTGTACGCCGCTGCTGCCACGCGTCAAAGCGTCCACTCTGCTGATCTGGGGACGGAATGACACTGCCACGCCACTGTCTGACGGTCAGTTAATGGAAAAGCGTATCCCCGATGCAGGACTTGTTGTCCTGGAAGGCGGACACTATGCTTTCGCCGAACAGTTTGCGCAATGCCGCCGCGTGCTGGACTCTTTTCTCTCCCATAAAGCGTAACGAGGTGTACCATGGAAACAACGTTGAAACTGATCATGCTGCTTACAGCCGCCCTGGCTTTAGGGATCCGATCGCTGTATTTCGTGCATATGCTGCAGCTTAACTCCTACCGCCCCGAGCGCTATTCCAAGTGGTGTAAGGAGAACGACTCGCGCCTGGTCAACTGGCGCGCCCTGCTGCCGGCACTGCTGTTGCCGGCAATGTACCTGCCGTCGCTGTATTGCTACATCGCAGGAATCGTCATTTTGGCGCTGACGGCAACACTCAACTTTCCCAAAAAAGCCAAGAAGCCACTGGTCTTTACCGCCCGCGTCAAGCGGCTGCTTGCCGCGTTGTTCGGCTTGTACGCGCTGGCACTGGTGCTCTGCTGGTTCCTCGACTCACTGCGCTGTGCCGGTTTTACCGCACTGCTGTCGCTGCTGCCGTGGTTTTGGGTCGGCCTCGTCAATAAACTGATGCTGCCGCTGGAAAAGCACATTGCCAACGGATTTGTGCGCGATGCGCGCCGCCGTTTGGAGGCCATGACGGACCTCACCGTCATCGGCATCACCGGCAGCTACGGTAAGACCAGCACCAAAAATTTTCTGCACGCCTTGCTTTCGGTGCGCTACAACGTGCTGATGACACCCGAAAGCTACAATACTACGATGGGCGTTGTACGCACCATCCGTGAGCGTATGAAGCCCTCGCACGAGATCTTTATTGCGGAAATGGGCGCTAAAAACCCCGGCGATATTCGGGAGATCTGCGATCTGGTAACGCCGCAATACGGCATCCTCACCTCGGTCGGCGAGCAACATTTGGAGACGTTCAAAACACTGGATGCCATTATCAGCACCAAGTTTGAATTGGCAGATGCCCTGCCCGAGAACGGCTGCCTGCTTGCAAACGGCGACAACCCGCACATTCGGACGCATTTGGAAGAAAAGACTCCCCGCTGCCCCGTGGTAACCTACGGTCTGGAAACCAATGATTTCACCGCTGTAATCGACAAGGTGGATACCACCGGTTGTACCTTCACCGTCACGGTATGCGGTAAATCACAGGTCTTCACCACCAAGCTGCTCGGTGCCCATAACATTCAAAATCTCGTTGGCTGTATTGCGATGGCAGTCCGTTTAGGTATTCCGATGGAGGAACTGGTGTATCCCGTCCGCCTCCTCCGCCCCGTGGAGCACCGCTTGCAGCTGCTGCCTAACGGTTTCATCGACGACGCGTACAACTCCAACCCCGCCGGCTTCCGCGGCGCGTTGGACGTGCTGAGTCAGTTTGACGCCCAGCGCGTTCTTGTGACACCGGGTATGGTAGAACTCGGCGAGCGTCAGGAAGCACTCAACCGCGAGCTTGGTGCTTACGCCTCCGATAAATGCGATTACGCTATCTTGGTCGGTGAAAAACAAGCGCCGCCGCTGAAAGCAGGTCTACTATCCGCAGGCTTTCCCGAGGAGAAGCTGTTTGTCGTCAAAACGCTGAAGGATGGGCTGGCCGTGCTCAACGCACTACCGCGCGCCGAAAAGCGTATCGTATTGTTGGAAAACGATCTTCCCGATAATTTTTGAAAGGTGATGTCACTATGAAAACCAAAGTTGCCGTCCTGTTTGGTGGGCGCAGTGTCGAGCATGAAGTCTCTGTTATTACCGGTATCCAGGCGTTTAGCGCCCTGGACCGTAACAAATACGACCCCATCGTTGTGTACATCAGCAAAGCCAATCGCTTCTATACCGGCGAGGTGCTGGAACATATCGAGAACTATCGCAATCTCGGCGAATGTCTCGCCAATGCAACACAGGTGCTGCCGGTTCCCACAGCAAACGGTGTGGACCTGATCCGCTACCCTGCCAAGCTGTTCGGCAACAACGTGGTCGCCTCGTTTGAGGTGGCGATCCCAGCTGTCCATGGTACCAACGTCGAGGATGGTACGCTGATGGGTATGCTGGAAATGCTCAACATCCCCTACACCGGCTGTGACGTCACCTCCGCCGCGCTGGGTATGGATAAATTCCTGATGAAGTCCGTGCTGCGCGACGCCGGCGTTCCGGTGCTGGATGCGATGGCGTTTTCAGGCAAGGTGTACGCACAGGGTAGCGAGAAGGTCCTCGGCCGTCTGGAGGAGGCGATCGGCTATCCGATGATCGTCAAGCCCGTCAACCTCGGCTCGTCGGTCGGTATCGCCCGCGCCGATAATCGTGATAAGCTGGCAGCCGCACTCGACGATGCCTTCGGCTACGCGCCGCGCGTGCTGGTAGAACAAGCGGTCACTCCTCTGCGCGAGATCAACTGTTCCGTGCTGGGTGATTCGGACGGTGCCCGTGCCTCGGCGTGTGAAGAGCCGGTCAGCTGTGACGAAATTTTAAGCTACCGTGACAAGTATTTGAGTGGTGGCAGCAAATCCGGCAATAAGTCGGGCGGCATGGCCGATCTCAAGCGCCGTTGCCCTGCCGACATTCCCGACGAGTTGACTGCCAAGGTACAGTCGCTGGCGGTCAAAACCTTCCGCGCTCTGGGCTGTAGCGGTGTCGCGCGCATCGATTTCCTCAACAACCCCGAAACGGGCGAGCTGTGGGTCAACGAGATCAATACCACGCCGGGTTCGCTATCCTTCTATCTGTGGGAGGCGACGGATCTGCCCTTCAACAAACTGCTGGACGAAATGATCGCACTGGCATTCAAGCGGCAGCGCAGCCGTGACGCCCTGCAGTTCAGCTTCGATACCAACCTGCTCTCCACCGTATCGCTCGGCGGTGCCAAGGGCGCCAAAGGCGGAAAGCTGTAAAGAAAACGACAAGCGGCTCGGAACATTCCGAGCCGCTGCTTTTTCATTTTACTTCGTCAGTTTCGCCAGCTTGCGGTTGAGGGCTTCGCGGAAACCGAGAAGCCATTCGGCTTCGCGCGGGTAATCCTTGAAGGTCAGTGGGCGACCGCCGCACTGTTCTTCGATGAAGGCAAGTGCTTCGTCGCGGGAGGTCAGCGTCTCCAGCAGCTGCAACGCGCGCATATCCTGTAAGCCTTCATTAAAGACCAATTCCCGCAGTGAAGGCACAGGCCGTCCATCCGCGCCCGGGTAAACCACAAACGGATCTCCCGACGGGAAGGCGTCATCGGAATCCGTAACCAAGTACGGATTGATGGGATGATGCGAATACTGGCTGAACCAAAAGTTGAAGCCCCACTGCAGAAAGCCGACGATATGGTACTTGTACAACTGCACGCCAAGAATACGGTTGCGCGCCGACGGCATAGCGATCATGCGGTTGCTAACATCTTTGGTTTGACCACAACAGTAATAGGTCCATAGATCCGGTACGTTATTCTCGATAAACGGATCAATGTGATCCAACGACGGAACGGGATGTGCCACCAAACCTTTTTCGTAGAACGAATAGTTGGATAGCGCATCCATCACCGGCAGGCCTGCCAGAACCTCCGCCACGCTTTCGCGTGCCAGACGGTAGCCCTCCTCAACCTCGGCGTTCGGCTCGTCCGAAATGTGGAACCAGCAACGCTCCAGGTAGCCGTTTTTCTTCAAAAACAGACGCAGACGTTTTAAGAATTGTCTCAAAAACGCAGTATATTCCGGCGATATCGCATCGGTGTCCCAACCAAAAATGCGCTTATATTCACCGTCTACCGTCGCCATGATCTTGGGTGCGTGCTTGGCCCCCCACTGCGTGAACAGATGCGCGATCTCAAAATACCGGATCCCACAGCGGTCCGCCATGTCCAGATAGCGTTTAAGCTTGCCAAAAGAAAAGCGGTACTTACCCTTCTCCACGCGCACGTCCACAAGCTGTACCGTGGGACGTTCCCCTCCCACCGCCGTGTCCAACGGCGGCGTGAACACAGGAGTCAACAGCATCGTGATACCGTAATCCGCTGCGTTTTTGACGTAATTTTCGATAATGCGCCAATGCGCCTCGCTGAATACCGAAACGCCGTATTCCACCGCAAGGCAGTCACAATGGAACCACTCGGTGCACATGAGTGTCTGCTTCGGCAGCGTCACGGGCAGTACTTCGACGGTAAACGAGGTGCTTTCCCGAATATCCAGCCACGGCACCTTGGAGGTAAAGGTCAGCGTGATCGTGTAGCAACCGGCAGGGCAATCCTCCGGTATCACCGCCTCGATCCACAGGCTGCGCCATTGCTTGCGGGACAGCGAGATATTCTCCGCCTGCTCAAACAACGGATCGGGGAATACGCCCGGCTGCTTGCGCAGGAAATTATCGTCCGACCATGGATAGGCAGGCAGCATCGCCGGAACGTAGCCGACACGGTAGAGCCGCACATCACCCGGCAGATCGGTACTCACCGCGACGTCACCGTACAGCTTATCGTTCCCATCATAATAAGTCGCACACTGCACGCTGAAGCGTTCACCACGTAGTGCCGTTGCTTCGGTAATTGAAGAAGCCATGAGCGACTCATCGGAAAACACCTTTTCCAATGAACTGATCCAACGAAATTCCATTGCCACATCCTCCAATCGCTTCCAATACGGCTTTATTGTAACACACATTTTCAAAAAAGCAATATGACCGTTTGATTCTTTCTACTTCAATGCAAAAAAGCGTGCTTGCGTGAAATAGTCAATAGTTAGTAGACACAAAAAGAACAGAATCAAACTGCCAGTTCAATCCTGTATTGGACTGGCGGTTTTCTTTTGAGCTTTCGAACAGGACGTATGTAATTGAAGTA
>JAGBFF010000075.1 GCA_017936615.1 Clostridia bacterium
ATAGCTTGACCGTCTGCTTTTCCACGCCCTTGGAGGCATCGATGACCATCACGGCAGAGTCAGCTGCCATCAGCGTACGGTAGGTATCCTCGGAGAAGTCCTGGTGACCGGGCGTGTCCAGAATGTTGACACAATAGCCGTCGTATTCAAACTGCAGCACCGATGAAGTAACGGAAATACCGCGCTGCTTCTCGATCTCCATCCAGTCCGATACGGCGTGCTTCATGGATTTCTTACCCTTGACCATACCGGCAGACGCGATCGCGCCGCCATACAGCAGGAATTTTTCGGTCAACGTCGTTTTACCGGCGTCGGGGTGCGAAATGATCGCAAAGGTACGGCGCCGCTCGATCTCATTTTTATAATTTGCCACAGGCGTTCCTCCCGCATTTTGTTACATCAGTTTATTGTATCGGTTTTTCGCAAAATAATCAAGTCCTTTTGCGAGTAAGATACCGCGTTCATTGGGTAAATTTCCCGAAAGCACCTCATTTAGCAGATACCGCAGACACTCCCCCATCATTTTCCCCGAAGGAATACCCGCCTCACCCAGATCGTCGCCGCCCACCGCCAGCGTTTTCAGCGACACACACTGTCCCTCAGCAACGATGCGATCCATCCGCTCGCGCAACGCGTTTAATGCCTTCACGCGCGACGGCACGACCCACTCGGCATGGGCGCGGCTGTCGCCCTCCTGCACCTCCCACAGTAAGCGCAGGCGCTCCTCACCCAGACGGTTAAGCCACCGTCTCACTGCCGCATCGGTATCCGCGATCGGTGTGTCGTGATACTTTACCAACAGCGAAACCGTTTCCTGCGTACGACGGTCGTACCGCAGCCGACGTGTTACGTCAGCAGCGATCCTCTCGCTGACGGAGGCGTGACCGTAGAAATGCCCGGTACCGTCTTCGTCCCGTGTAAAGCGCTGCGGCTTGCCGCTGTCATGAAGTAGCAGTGCCAGCCGCACCGCCACATTCTGCGACGCCGCTTCCACGGCGGCGATCGTGTGCATCAGCACATCCTTGTCGTGATAGTGCGAGTGCTGCTCAAAGCCCGCCATCGCCCGCAGCTCCGGCAGAATCGGGTACAAGACCCCGTGAAATTTCCGCAAAACATCCCCCACGAACTCACCTGTTAACAGCCGATCCAGTTCCGCGCGCACCCGCTCTGCCGCCACCTGTGCAAGCAGCGGTGCTTGGTAAAACAGCGCGTCAGCAGTCTCATTTTCAATGGAAAACCCGTACGTCGCGGCAAATCGCAACGCACGCAGAATACGCAGCGCATCCTCATCGAAGCGCTCCCGTGCCTTGCCGACACAGCGGAGAACGCGATCGTTCAGGTCTGCCTGCCCGCCAAACGGATCGCACAATCCGTCCTGCGAATTCCACGCCATCGCGTTCACCGTGAAATCACGGCGCCGCAGGTCCTCGACAATATCCGTAACAAACGCCACGCTGTCGGGGCGTCGGTGGTCGTGATACACACCGTCGGTGCGGTAGGTAGTGATCTCCAGCGGCATCCCGCCTTCCAACACCGTTACCGTACCGTGCTTCATGCCGGTGGGAATGACGGTGCGATCGGTAAACAGCGCCGCCGTCTGTTCAGGAAGCGCATTGGTGGTCAGATCCCAATCGTGCGGCGTAAGCCCCAAAAGGCTGTCACGCACACAGCCACCGACGATGTGGCAGGTAAACCCCGCCGAGGTCAAGCGTTCCATGACAGCACGTACCGCATACGGCAGTTGCATCCGTCCTCCCCCTTTCCAAAGCTGTTATACGCTTATCATACCATACTCCATCTATAATTGCAAAGCCTTTCCGCATTGACAAGCGTCTTATTCTGTTGTATTATATATAAATAAGTAGCTTTGATATTTCGTCTTGAAGGAAGTGTAAGTATGAAACATTCAGCAGGAAGTGCGCGCACGGGGCATCCGGTGCTTCGGTACATCGGACGCACGTTTGCCGTTCTCGGTATTCTTCTGCTGTCTGCCGTCGTGCTGATTACGGGGGCTGTCGGGCTGACCTGCAAAGGCCCTTCCGTTGCGGCGCGTGATCTGTTTGTCACGACAGTGCAGCAATACGATACTCTCAAGTTCCTGCCAAGTCTGTTTCTTTCTGATGCCGAGATCGACGCTATCCTTGCTTCCAACCGTCTGGTGCCGACCGAAGCGACTACCGATACGACCTTTGGATTTATTGAGAGCGAAGATCCCGACGCCGAGCCGATCCAAAAACTCACGCTCCAAGGTGATTCCTACGCCGGCATGCTGCTGATCGTTAAGGATCCGTCGCGGATCGAGCTGGCGTGCGTATCCGCGTTCGGCGCGGAACAGACCGGTGCTTCGGTCGAAAGCTTTGCCGAGCAATCCGGTGCTTTCGCGGCGATCTCCGGCGGCTCCGGTGGTGTGCCGACCGGGTTTGTCATTCAGAACGGCAACCTGATCCACGGCAGCAAGACCACCGCCGCCTCCATCATCGCTTTTGACACAACAAACCGTCTGCTCGTCGGTAATATGACCGCTGAGCAGGCACTGAACGCCGGCGTTCAAAACGCCGTTTGCAGTGAGACCTCCGCGATCGTCGTCAACGGCAAAGCCACCGAGATCGCCGGCCTCGGTGACGGTCTGCATCCCCGTGCCGTTATCGGCCAGCGCGCCGACGGCGCCATACTGCTGATGGTGATCGACGGTACCAAAAGCGCCGTCCCCGGTGCACTTCTGGAGGACTGTATCTATGAAACACTGAAGGCAGGCGCTGTCAACGCCGCCATTTTGGATAACGGCGATTCCGCTGCCCTTCTCTACCAAAACGCGATACAAAACAGTGCCCCTGCTGCACAGGATCGCTGTGCACCCGTGGCCTTTGTCGTACTCTGATCTATCGGAAAGGAGGCATCCCCTATGACTGAACAGCAATTGCCGACCGATATCCTGGCTGAGAACACCGCTTTGGATGAAGCGACCATTCCGCCGGAGGCGGATATTTTTGCCGAGGATGCCGCTTTGGATGAAGCGGTCATTCCGCCTGAAACTGAGATTGAAGAAAGTACCGAACCCGCCGAGGATTTTTTTGAAGATGAAGAGCCCGTTCGCCGCAGCCGCGGTTTCCGCATCGGCTTCGGCATCTTCACCGTCCTGCTGCTTGCCGCCGTCGCCGTGGCACTTTGGTTCTTCCAAAACGCCCTCGTCAAATACGAATCCGGCGTGGATGAGCCGCCGCTGCAGGCGTATATGGAGCTCATCAAAAACGAAGACTACGAAACGTTGTTTGCCGCTTCCGGCTTCCAAACGACCGAGCTTAACGACAAGGAGGATTATATCGCCTATCTTCGGACGCTGTACGCTGATGCCGAAGAGTTGTCTGTCGTAAAACAAGTCACCGCCGAGGATGAGGTTCAGCGCTATAATCTTTACAGCAACGGCAAGGAAAAGCTCGCTACCCTGCTGGTCACGAGCGAGGTAGGCAAGGACGGCAAAACGACCTGGTACGTTACCACCGAGCTGTCCTATCAGCCGACCTATACCGTCACCGCTTCCGACGATATCGACCTGTACATCAACGGTAAGCCTGTCGACTTTCTCTCGTCCGATACCGTCACCGTGACGGAAATGCAATCGACCGTGTTTGATTTTGCCACCGACATTCCCCTCCCCGCCATCAAGACCTACACCATCAACGGATTACTGTTGCCGCCGGAGATCGAAGCCACCGGCTTGAGCGGTAACACGTGTGTGCGTCACGAGGAGGGCCGCAACATCCTGCTGATGCTGGCAGACGACGAGTACGAGCGCAGCCTGCACGAAACGCTCGCCACCGACTTCGTCGCCGCGCATTTCACAGCAGGAACCGACAACCTGCACGAAGTGACCGTCAGCAATTATTGCCGCTACTCCGAAAGCGACTTCTCCTGCACCGTCAAATGCATGGAAGTCACCACGTCGGATAACGGTATCATCTCCGTCGGCGATACCGCCGTCACCTACGACCTGACCTTCCTCAAATCCGAGGACACTTGGGTGCTTTGCTCCCTCGTCATCGACGGCGTCGAGCAACCACTGCCCGAGCCGCCCGCCGAAGACTGACCCGATAGTTACCAAACCGACCGGAGGTGATTCGTATGCTCGCGTTTGTGAAACGCTATCTAACCCTGCCACAGCTCCCGATGAGACTGATTGCCTCTTGGTTCTTTTGCTGTTCTTTATTTGAGATACTGCGACCGGACACGCTGCTGTCCAACGGCATATTCGTACTGATCCTGCTCGGTGTATTTCTGTTGCTCACAACAGTGCAGTATTTCCTGCCGCTGCCGCGACTGACACCGACCGCACTCGCCGTCGGTGCGCTGACCTACGCGTTTACGCTGGTCCGCACGCACCTGACCGACCGCAACTACCCCCTCTTTCTTTTCCTGCTCATGGCAGTAGCGTTGGTGCTGTTCCCGCTGCTGCACAAGGAAAAGGGACGGCTGCTGCCGTTTACCGTCTCCAAGCGCGTAAGCATCACCGTATGCATCGTTGCCGGTGTCGTGTGTGCCGGTATGATCTCAGCGATCACCTGCCTTCGCTACTGCACCTTTTCGTCACCGAACTATGATTTCGGTATCTTCTGTAATATGTTCCACAATATGGGCGAAACACTGCTGCCCACCGTGTCCTGTGAGCGTGATCAGCTGCTGTCCCATTTTGCGGTGCACATCTCCCCGACCTATTATTTGATCCTGCCGTTTTATTGGCTGTTTCCCTCGCCGCTGACCCTGCAGATCGCCCAAGCAGTCATTCTGGCGAGCGGCATCATTCCGCTGTACCGTCTGGCGCGGCATTTCAAACTGTCTCCCGCCGTGACCGCAGTGCTCTGTGTGATGTACGCCGCCTATCCGCCGCTGACCACCGGCTGTTTTTACGATATCCACGAAAATTGCTTCCTCGCACCGCTGCTGCTGTGGGTGTTTGCACTGTACGAGGAGAAGCGGTATTGGTGGATGCTGCTGCCGGCGTGCCTCGTACTGGCGACGAAAGAGGATGCCGCCGTTTACTTGGTTTTCTTTGCAATCTACCTGCTGTTCTCGCGGCGCGATTGGAAACGCGGCCTGCCGATGGGGATCGTGGCCGCCGTGTATTTTGGTGCAGCGATCCTGATTCTGGAATCCTTCGGCGACGGTGTGATGTTCGGGCGTTATACCGCCCTGTTCACCACCGAAAAAGAGACCGGCGGCCTCATCAGCACCCTGCTGCGTGATCCCGGCTTTTTCCTGGAACAGCTTGCCGACAGCGGCACAGCCTCTCAAAAGCTGAAATGGCTGCTGGAAATGCTGCTGCCGCTCGGGCTTCTCCTGTGGACACCGCGCGGCAAATACAGCCGTCTGTGGCTGCTGGTACCGTTGCTGCTCAACCTGCTGACGCAGTACGTCTACCTGTTCGACACCGGCTTCCAGTACAGCTTCAGCGCCATCCCGTTTTTGTTCTATCTGCTGGTACAAAACGCCGCCGACAGCACCCCGCGGTTCCGCCGCGATCAGCTGCTGTTCGCCGTCGTGACCACCGTGCTGATGTACACGATGATCGTTGTTCCCACCCTTACCTACTACAAAGATATCTATAAAGAAAACCGCGAGACCTACGCCCGTATCGAGGAGATTCTGGATACCGTACCCGACGACGCTTCGGTGATCGCTACCACGTGGTTTGTGCCGCACCTTGCCGACCGGACACACATTTACGAGGAGGAATACCACCCCGTTCCCGATACCGATTATGTGGTACTGGATATGCGCCCTGGCTCCCACTCCGATTATTACATCGGGTTGGCACTAGACCGCGGCTACACCATCGATACTTATGAGGAGGAGCTTCTGGTGATCCTGAAAGCACCTCAATAACACAAAAACAGCCGCCCGTGTGGGCGGCTGTTTTCCGTTACTTTATTTTTCCAGGCGTCCCGGCACAATAAAATGCGGGGGCGGTGCGGGATTGCGATGATCCAACGTCGGCAGCTCGGTAAGATACCGACAGATCGTATCGCGGTTAATGCCGTTTTGGCGAAGAATATCGCGGTAAAAATACCCGCTCGGCTTGACGGTACGCTCGAAGGTCTCAAAGTCCACGTGGCACAGACCGAAACGCGGCTTGAAGCTCGCCCACTCGTAGTTGTCGAGCAGCGACCAGTACAGATACCCGCGCACATCGGCGCCCTGACGGATCGCTTCGTGGAGGGCGTGCAGATAAGTAATGAGATACACGATACGGAAACGGTCATCCAACGTGGCTAAGCCGTTTTCGGTAATGTAGATCGGCTTATCGTGCAAACGGCTAAGGTTGGCGATCATACATTCGGGGTACATTTCTTCCAGATAGAAATCCTTATCCACCATCGTCAACCGCTTATGGTCGTATGCCTTGCGCTCCATCGCCGTGGTACGGGAATCGATCAGCGACCGCGTGTAGCAGTTGACCGCCCAGTAATCGATGGCGTCTTTCACATCGGGGTCGTACACACCGTCACGCTGCGGATACACGATCTCACCGGTGCGGATGGCGTGGAAGAAAAATTCGTGATCGATGATATCCTGATACTGTGTCGCCACCTGATCCAACCGGTCAAACGGGCGGTACGGCATATACTGCACCAGCGCGTGGTTCGAGCTGATCGGCGCATCGGAGTACTGCTTGATGAGGTGATAGGCGCGGGCGTGGTAGCGCACCGAATTGAGCTTGTACGGAATACGCTCTTCCCAGTTGCCGAGGTTAAACTCGTTGATTACGTTCCAGAAATCCACATACGGCGCCAGCTTCGGCACGATATAGTGCAGATATTCCTCAAAATACTTCCAGTTTTCCATCTTCATAAAGTGGCCGAGTTTCTCGAACCACAGCGGATGGGTAAAGTGAACCAAGGTGCAGAAGGTCTTGATGCCGCGCTCCTTCAGCATGGCGTAGAAGCGGATATAATGCTCGGTCGCTTCCTTGTCAAACACACCCAGCTCCGGCTCGATACGGCACCACTCCACCGAGGTGCGGAATGCCTGCTGCTCCAGCTCCTGCATCAGGGCAATATCGGTCTCGTACAGCTCCCAGCTGTTGCAGGCCATCCCCGACTTTTCTTCATACTGCAGCTCTTCGATCGCTGCCTTTTGATTGTTCGGGTTATTGCCCTCGACCTGATGACCGGCATAGCCGCTGCCCCACAAAAATCCTTTTGGGAACATAATATCCGGTAAGGCAAACACGTCATACATCATAATCACCTCGGCTTTATCCTAGCACAATCCCCAAAACTTTTCAAGCGTTTTAATTTCCGAAAATAGTTTTCGAAACTGCATCTTTTTGCTGCGTCCCTCTTGCTTTTTGGTGCTTGCATAGTATATAATATCTTTTGTATGGTTTTACGGAAGGAACTGATAAACGATGAAACGAAACGAAATTGCTTCTGTCTACGCGGACGCCGCACAGCTTGCCGGCGGCGAGTTGACGGTCTGCGGCTGGGTGCGTACCCTGCGCCAGTCGAAGAATCTCGCGTTTATTGAACTGAATGACGGCAGCTGCCAGCGCAACCTGCAGATCATCGTCGAGCAGGCAAAACTCCAAAACTTCGATGAAGTCTGCCACCAGAACGTCGGTGCAGCGTTGGTGGTCAAGGGCGAGCTCATCCTCACCCCCGAAGCCAAGCAGCCCTGCGAGCTGCACGCTGCGTCGGTGGAGATCGAAGGCGCATCCACGGCGGATTACCCGTTGCAGAAAAAGCGTCATTCGCTGGAGTTCCTGCGTACGATCGCGCATCTGCGTCCTCGCACCAACACCTTCAGCGCGGTATTCCGCGTTCGTTCGGTCGCGGCGTACGCCATTCACCGCTTCTTCCAGGAGCGCGGCTTCGTGTATGCACACACGCCCCTCATCACGTCCAGTGACTGCGAGGGTGCCGGAGAGATGTTCCACGTCACCGCGTTTGATCTGGATAACGTACCGCGCACCGGGGACGGCGCTGTAGACTATTCCGAAGATTTCTTCGGCAAGCACACCTCTCTCACCGTGTCGGGTCAGCTCGCGGGTGAGTGCATGGCGATGGCGTTCGGCAAGATCTACACCTTCGGCCCCACCTTCCGCGCGGAGCGTTCCTTCACCGCCCGTCACGCGGCGGAGTTTTGGATGATCGAACCCGAGATCGCCTTTGCCGATCTGCAAGACGATATGGAGCTTGCTCAGGATATGATCACCTACGCGATCGCCTATCTGTTGGAGCACTGCCCTGACGAGATGAAGTTCTTCAACGACTTCTACGACAAGACGCTGTTGGAGCGTCTGAACACGCTGGTTCACTCCGAGTTCGCTCACGTCACCTACACCGAGGCGATCGAAATTCTCGAGCAGCATAAGGATCAGTTCGAGTACCCCGTGTTCTGGGGATGCGACCTGCAGACCGAGCACGAGCGTTACCTCACCGAGCAGGTGTATAAGCAGCCGGTATTTGTTACCGACTATCCGAAGGAGATCAAAGCCTTCTACATGCGCCTGAACGACGACGGCAAGACCGTCGCGGCAATGGACTTGTTGGTTCCCGGCGTCGGCGAGATCATCGGCGGCAGCCAGCGTGAAGAACGTCTTGACCTGCTGGAGCAGCGTATGGCGGAGCTCGGTCTGGACGAAAAGGACTACTGGTGGTACCTCGATCTGCGCCGCTACGGCGGTGCCAAGCACGCCGGCTTCGGCCTCGGCTTCGAGCGCCTCATCCTCTACGTCACGGGTATGGCGAACATCCGCGACGTGCTGCCCTTCCCCCGCACCACCGGCTCGGCAGAATTCTGATTTTGCTGTTTTTTATCCCTCATCCGTTATCGGATGGGGGATTTTTTTGGAAAAACAGCCGAAAACGGAATATTTTTTGCTAGAAATAAAAATTTAACTTGCAAAATGAAATGACATATATTACAATAGACAGGTATTTACGAGAGGAGTCGTTGGAAGTGTCTTCAATCCCGTCCATGAGCAAAGAACAAGTCGCTGCCCGCCTGGCGGAATGCCAAGCGATCTACGCCGATTATCAGGCACAATCGCTCGCATTGGATATGTCCCGTGGCAAGCCCGGCCCGGAGCAGCTCGATATTTCGATGGAAGTGCTGAATTGCGTGAATGCGCGCGAAGGCTTTCTGTCGAATAACAATACCGACACCCGCAACTACGGTTTAGTAGACGGTCTTGCCGAGGCGAAGACGCTGTTCGGCGAGATCTTGGATATGCCGGCCGATCTGGTCATCGTCGGCGGCAACTCCAGTCTGAATATGATGTTCGACTACATCACGCAGGCGGTAGTCTCTGGCATCTGCGGCAACGCGCCGTGGTTGAAGCAGGGTAAGGTCAAGTTCCTCTGCCCCGTTCCCGGTTATGACCGCC
>JAGBFF010000076.1 GCA_017936615.1 Clostridia bacterium
ATGCCAATTTTTCTTCTTTGCTGTGGCTGTTGTTTTTTCCGCCTTTTGGTCTTCCCATTTTTCTCAACTCCTTTCTTTTATTCTAACATAAAAAGTGATGGTAGACACTTTTTTGTGTCTACCATCACTATATCACTTCACATTGCAGCTGCAATGCCTGCTTTTTGTTATACAGTAAAACTCCGATATACCAAACATCAGCTTTGCGCAAGCTGTTTGATGGTTTTGCCGTCATCCGACGTCCAAGTATCCGTGTTAAAGGAGTTGGCGCTACCGTAGCCACTGTAGTTGTTTGCCTTGGCAGTACCCTTTGTCAGGGGAACTAAATCCGTCCACAACGTCGCTTCAGGCAGTTTGGTGAACGAGGCGGCATAAACAACGACCGTTTGTCCGCTGGACACGCTATCAAGATCTTGCGACGTAATGTACAGAGTCATCTCGACACCACGTACCGTCTGTTGGCTACCCCATGTCGAATACGTGTAATCCGCACCCGTTTCGACATTGTTATCAAGATTTTCACGCTTGATCATCATCGTAATGGGTTCCACTTTTCCGTCGCCATCGAGGTCCATCGACATAAATTCGTCTCCAAACAGGGTTTCGATCAGCCTGGAATCACCGCTTGAGGAACCGGCAACGTTACCGATGTACGTGATCGCCGACGCCTTATTAAAGCCGCTGCGATTATCCATGCCCATGATCAGATCGGAGTAGGAGCCGTCGTACACCTTGTTGTTCAGGATATCTCTGAACCGATCCACCGCCGTCTGTGCGACGATACCGCCGATCGACTCCTTATCCAAAACGAATTTGAAATGGAGTTGGGACAACAGTGATTTATCCGAAGAAACGCCGTTATCGTAGGCAAACGTAACGTACAACGTCTTCGAGGTGTGCGGTGCGACGGCATCCTTTTGTGCAATACCCGTCACTTCGTATGCAATACGGTCGTTATCCGAAGAAACCGTTTCCGTCTTATCATAGTAATAGTTGACATCGGTATTGTTGTAGAAAGTGACAGCAATCGTAACCGATGATGAGGCGGCGGACGACAACGTCAGATCACAGTTGATATCAACGTCACTGACTTTTGAAAAATTAGCCGAGGAATAGACACCGCCCGTTGTTTTCACCTTGGTGATATAAAACATACCGTAGGCGAAATCCTCCAAGGAAATCGGCGCATCAACGCTGACAGGCGTCGGTGCCGTCGTGGCGTATTTCCAAGTTGCGAAAACGCCACCAAAGGTCAACAGCAATACAACGACAAGCAGAAGGCAAAGAAGCTTGGATGATACCTTAAGCATTCTGCTCCTCCCTTCCGCTGCCGGAGGAGATCAACGCAAATCGGCTGTCACGCTCCGAAGCAAGACGGCGGTTCAAGCAGGGCGTGGCAATAAGTGCCACGATAACCAGCAGGATGCAAAGATAGCCGGCAGGCGATTGCATAAAGAGGATAAAACTGCCGACGAACGGTATACGCTCACCGCTGTATATCGCCTTCATCTGGCTGTAACGAACTGGGAAACGATCGGGTGTATCCACGGCGTCACCCTGAAGTCGGAAATGCCGCTCATTGGGATGCTGTGCATTCGGCTCTTCGATCTCAACGATACGGTGAACGACCAGGATATCATCCATTTCGTAAACGACAATATCGTACAGCTTGAGATCCTCTTCAGCAGGAAGCTTTTCGGTGCGGATCAGATCAAAGGTCTGGATCTGATTATTCACCTTGTCATTAAACAAATACGTGTTTTTCGGATTCTTTTCGGACATTGACCCGGTATTCACAACACGCCAGGTCGGGATATCCTTTACCGGAGCGTCGTCGGACAGGGAAAGAGAAACCGAGAACGCAAACGCAACGAGGAAAGCAATACAAACCAATGCCGAAACAAGCGCACTTAGCACTTTCAGCCATTTTTTCTCGGATTTCTTGTTGGTCTTTTCCCGAATTATATTTTCATCTTCTGCCCCGCATCTGATGAGACGTATCGACAGCTTGGCAACAATAGTAAGACAAACCACCGACAACGCCGTCAGCAAAATAAAGACAATCAGGCACAGAAGAAAAACATAAGTCTCATATGGCGTCATGATATATCAAACCAACTATCCTAAAATTTTCAACGGCAAGGGGGTTAGGACCACCTTGCCGTTTTACAACACGTATTGATAAATTACAGAGTAACCGTGCCGTCGGTAATGCGGGCGATGATGTTGCCGCTCAAAGCCTCACGGAATGCATCGTGCTCGCTCTTGATGTCAAGAACAAAGTTCTTGTTCAACTGAATCTGCTCTTTGAGAGCGGCTTCATCCATGATGTAGACAAAGCTGCCATCTCCCTGCGGATCCCAGGTCACGTTAGGGATAAACTCATTATCAGACTCATTCTTAAACTTCAGGATCTTGGTGGAAGTACCGTTCTCATCGTAGTTTCCTTCGGCATCCATCTTATAGGTCATATCAGTGGTGGTACCAAAATAGAGTTCGGAAGGAACGGCATGCTCCTTAATATCCTGCGGAGCAAAATCGGAAGGAACAAAGGTCACCTTCAGCTGGATCGCCTGACCATCGTTCGAAGCAAACACAAGCTCAGCCTCGTGGTCATCGTTTTTCTGATCGACCGAAAGCACCAGGTTGCTTTCGATGGTGTACGTACCGTTAGCGCCGGTAAGGACGGCATCGGTGATCGTCACCTTGGTTTCCGCATAAGCGTCAGCAATGTCATTGGTGCCCGCATAAGACCAAGTAGCGTAGACGCCACCGATAGTAACGACGAGCATCAAAGCCAACAACAAGGACAATTTTTTCATTTTCATTACCTCCAAGCAGTAAAAACAATATTTGATGAACCTCATTATAGCACTAACGCAAAAAAGTCAAGTCGAATAATCGCACTTTAATGGAATATTTTCGCAATTTTCCTCAAAGTTCTCTCCGCTTCTGCCCTCTCGAATCCACCTTCTCTACTCGATCGATAAAACGAAACAGACCTTGGGCAAGGGTAAGTACGATTGTGTATCGGCTCTGTTCAACACACTGCTGCTCCTCGACTCCTGTGTTTGCCAATTCTAAAAAAGCCAAGTTTAATGCCTTCTCCGGCTTCGGCCACTTTGGAAGCAAACTGATCGTAGGTCAGCGCTCCGTCGCCAAATAAGGGTTTCAAATAGTCCATAGGTTTCCTTTCCCGCCCTCACATTTCTTTGATTTATAAATCCGCAGTCAGCTCTGCGCCGGGGCGACCGTGCAGTTATATGCCGGCACGGTAGGCGTTATTTTGTATGAAAAAGCACTGTGCAGTTGACTGCACAATGCTTTTAACAACCAATATGAGATTTGTAAGGGGTTACTGTTCAATAACAACCCATTTCCCGCCGGGGGAGCTACCATCAAGCGGTGCGGGGGTTTCTTTTGAGTAAAGGTAGCCCTCACCGCTGTCGTCAATAACTCTATACATACCATCCTCCTCGGTAGCCTTGTATGTTTTACCATTGGTTAAACTATCAACACCAAAAGAGGGACCGATATATTTAATTTTCATTTTGCTTATGCTCCTTTCGGTTTTTAATTTTAACCTCGTATTGTACGCCATCACTTTCATACCAATGTAAATCAAAAATATATTTATCGCTAGTAACTTTACCCGCCCGCTCTTGCCATTCGTCTGTTTTGCTTCCGTAGGTTTCAACAAGACGATCAACGCAGCGGATAGCGGTGTCTGTACCTTTACCGGCTATTGTAACAACCTTTTCAAACTTGGTATGTTTTGGTATAAAGCACTTCTCACCGTTCCATACATAGTTTAATTTTTGTTGCAGGTAGGTTTTACTGCGTGCAATGGTTTTATAGCTTTCCCACAATTCGGGGTTATCATATTTCAGTTTTTGGAATGCTTCAAAGTTCTTCGGTGCATCCGCTCCCAAACGGGATTTATACGCATTGAACTGCGACTTATCCGCACTTCTATTGTACGCCATGCGCCGCAGCTTGTCAATGGTGCCTGCCCCGTGCTTGGCACTTCAAGCACTTTGTATTTCAACCAAAAAGGGCGTGACAGCGCCTCTTTTTTCCTTTGATCCCTTTTTGATTTTACTCCGCAATAACTCCGCAACGATTATATAGTTTACTGCTTTTTAGTGCCTGTTAAGATTTTTTCGAAAGAGTAATAAAAAACCGTGCCAGATGGCTTAAAGCCTTGATCTAGCACGGTTTTTTGATTTGGTGGGGGAAGGTGGTCACTGTACAGTGCGGCAGTTTCTTCTCGTCTTTTGGCATCGGTGCAATCCGGCAGAACGGTGCAATCCCACGCCCTAAAAACGTGCCACCGGCACGTTTTCTTCACGGGCTTTCGAATCCTCCTTCCCTGCTCGATAAAACAAAAAGACCGACCATCAAGGTCAGTCTCTTTTATTTGGTGGGGGAAGGTGGATTCGAACCACCGAAGTCAGAGACAACAGATTTACAGTCTGCCCCCTTTGGCCGCTCGGGAATTCCCCCACGTCAAACGCAAGACCAACTATACCACGGGTTTTGCTGATTGTCAAGTCCTCATTTCGGTTTTTTTCAAAAAAACATCAACTTTTTAAAATATTCTCTTTGAAAATGCGACGGTTTCTGTTATACTACCCTTATGACGGTGCCGTCACGCGGACGGCGGAGAGGATGTGACAGGAATGTGCGGCTTTTGCGGATTTACCGGTGAGCTCATCAACCGCGAGCAACTCCTGCGAACTATGGCAGATAAGATCACCCATCGGGGTCCCGACTCCGAGGGCATTTATATGGATGACACACTGGCAATGGCATTTCGCCGCCTGAGCATCATTGACTTGGAAGGCGGCCATCAGCCGATTGAAAACGAAGATGGCACCAAGGTGCTGATGTTCAACGGCGAGATCTATAACTACCGTGATCTGCGTGAAGAACTGCTCGCCGCCGGTCATCGGTTTACCACCGAATCGGACAGCGAAGTACTGCTTCACGGCTTTGAGGAGTGGGATGCCGGTCTGCTCGACCGTCTGCGCGGTATGTTCGCCTTTGCTATTTGGGACAAGCCCTCCCGCTCCCTGTTCCTCGCGCGTGACTTTTTCGGCATCAAACCGATGCACTACGCCCTGCTCCCCGACGGCCGCTTGGTGTTCGGCTCGGAGATCAAGAGCCTGCTCGAGCACCCCGATGTGCCGCGTGAGTTTAACGAGGCAGCACTGGACAACTACCTCTCCTACCAATATTCCCTGCCGCGTGAAACCTTTTTCAAGGGCATCTACTGTCTCCAGCCGGGACACTATCTGCGATATCAGGATGGCAAGGTCGAGGAGACCCGTTATTGGGAAGCCATTTTCAAACCGGATGAAAGCATGACACTGGAGCAGGCTGTCGATCAGATCGACGAGGTATTTACCAACTCAGTGGAGACTCACCGCATCAGCGATGTCGAAGTCGGTTGCTTCCTGTCCGGCGGCGTAGATTCCTGCTTCGTTGCCTCCTACTTTGGTGGCCAAAAAGCGTTCACAGTGGGTTTCGATAACGGTCAGCATTACAACGAAACCTCCTTTGCCGCCGATCTCGCCAAAGAGGTTGGTATCGAGCATCATCGTCACCTTATCACGCCCGAAGAATACTGGGCATCACTCCCGAATGTACAGTATATGCTGGATCAGCCTCTTGCCGATCCCGCGTGCGTAGCGTTGTACTTTGTTTCCAAGCTCGCCGCGCAGCACGTCAAGGTTGTGCTTTCCGGCGAGGGGGCGGATGAACTGTTCGGTGGTTACCGCATCTATCACGAACCTTTCTCGCTGGCCGGGTATCAAAAGCTTCCCCGCTGGTTACGCCGCGCGTTGGCTGTCGTAGCACGGGCGATCCCCGTGGATTTCAAAGGTAAATCCTTCATCGTCCGCGGTTCAAAATCCTTGGAGGAGCGGTTTATCGGTAACGCCTATATGTTCTCTAAAAAGGAAAAGGCAGGTCTGCTGAAATCCATTCCCGCAACCGACCCAACTGCACACACCGGCGAATGGTACGCCCGCACGGACGAACTGGACGATGTCACACGGATGCAATATCTCGACATCAATCGCTGGATGGTGGGCGATATTCTGCTGAAGGCTGACCGCATGAGTATGGCACATTCTTTGGAACTGCGCGTCCCCTTCCTGGATAAACGCGTATTTGAGGTTGCGTCGCGCATTCCCACCAAGCACCGTATCGCGGGAGGCACGACCAAATACGCCATGCGCCTCGCCGCACGTCGGCATATGCCGGAGAAGGATACCGCGCGTCCGAAGCTCGGTTTCCCCGTTCCCATTCGCATCTGGCTACGCCAAGAGACGTACTACAACACCGTTAAGGAAGCTTTCCTCAGCACCGATGCCGAACGGTTCTTCAACACCGATGTGTTGATGAAGTTTCTCGACGAGCATTATAACGGCAAGCGTGATAATAGCCGCAAGATCTGGACGGTGTATATGTTCCTCGTCTGGTACAAACAATATTTCTCCTAAAAAGCAACGCTCCCGAAGCCTCGGGAGCGTTTTCCGTTTGGTTGCACAAACTTTCTGCCAAATGTCGGCAGTGTTCCCAAAAATACGTTTTTGTTCGCACTCACCGCATAAAACCAACACCGTTCTTCTTGGTAATTCCCCACAAAAAACCGCTTTACAGGCGGTTTGACACACCTTTTGGCATCTTGTATAATTTCACCGAAAGGAGTGTCCCGCATGAAGCAAAAGCGTCTGTCACCTGTTGTATTTTTTGCGGCAATGCCGATTTTGATATTGTCCGTACTGCTGTATCAAGGAAAGAGTGAGCAACCTATTCCTCAAAACCATCCAAGCACAAGCGTTACCGCCGCAACCCCCACAGTATGGCTCAGAGGAACGCAGGCAATTACCACGACCACCACAACGACCCAAACAACAACGACGACAGCATCCACTGCCAAGACACAACCAGCCGCGCAGTATGTCGGTGCATACCCCGCATTTCTTTCCACCTTTCCGCTAAACGAAGACGGTATTCCCGTAAAGTACACCAAAGTGATTGAAGGAACGGCATGCGCTTATACCGCTAGATCGGACGCCGTCACCGCTACCGGTACAACGCCACAGCTTGGTACAGTCGCCGTCAACCCCAAGGTCATCCCTTACGGTTCCAAATTGTTTATCGTCTCCACCGGCGGCTATGTTTACGGATACGCCGTCGCGGAGGATACCGGCGGTGATCTTCTCAATAACAACATTCTTGTCGACCTATATATGGAGACCCGTGAGGACTGCCTAAATTTCGGGCGGCGCAATGTAAAGATCTACGTACTGGAATAATCGATCGCCCGATCATTTGACGTGATCGGGCGAATTTTTTTCGCTTTTGCAAAGCAGCTCGCGTGTGCCGATGTATAGCAATAACACACCAAAGCCGCGGCGCAACAGATCCGTTTCCAACACCGAAGCCAGCCACGCGGCACCCAACGAGGTGATGATCCCTGTCAACGAGCACCACAGCACCGCCTGCCATTCCACACGCTTGTGTCGAATGTGAGAGATCAACGCTGTTGGTGCACAGCAAAGAAAGTAGAGCAGATTGATCCCGCCCGCCACATATTGCTCCGTTCCGACAACTGCCGTGAGATACAGGATCAGCAGCGAACCGCCGCCGATACCAAACCCGCTCAAAACGCCTGTGAGAAGTCCCACAGCTATCGCGATCGCCGTCATCACAACAGCAACACCGCCCGAACACCGCCATACAAAAGCAGAATACCGAACAGACGTCGCAGAAGTGTGACGGAGGCTTTTTGAAACAACAAACCGGAAATCACACCTCCGAGCGCCCCTCCGATCAGATACGGCCACACCGTCCCCAGTCCCATACCACCACGAAACCAAAACACCAATAAAGAGATTGGCGACAGCAAAAAAATGACCATCACCGATGTGGCAAATGCGCGTTTTTGCTCCATTCCGATCCATTGGGTAAAAAGCGGTACCAAAAACAGACCGCCGCCCGATCCAAACAGGCCGTTGGCAGCTCCGGCCAACGCACCCGTGATTCCATATTTTGTACGGCGTTTCATCGTCACACCCCCACGTTAGTGTGAGTCCAACACCGCAGAATATACAAAAACCGGAGACCCGCAAGCAGATCTCCGGAAGGTTTTTCTTATAATTCAAGGAATGAAAATGCGATATACAGACAACTCAGGTCCTAACGCATGGGACTCACCTTTTCTTTATCAAAGTAGAGTACGCTCCACAACTCGGCCCACGGGACTCACCTTGTCCTTTCTTCGCAATCGGTTGTTTTCTTCAGTTAACACTTATAAAGCCATGGGACTCACCTTTTCATAAGATTCGGGGATGCCGGATCTTAGTTCACGGGACTCACTCCTTCTTTATTCTGTCTCGTTTCGTCTTTCCTTTTGTCATCTATACTGTACCATACTTTTTTTCGTATGTCAATACTTTTTGTGAAATTTTTTGGTCTTTTTGTGAACTTTTATTCTTTTCGCACAAGCGACATATTTTGGCTTGACGAACCGAGAAAAACAAGGTAATATTAAAGGTAACGAGCAGCAACGCTGTGTAAGAATGGAGAATGTGAAAATGTCTGAAGAATACGGAAACGATCTCGTCACCGTAGTGGATGACGAGGGAAATCAGCATCAATTCGAGGTTTTGGACGCGATCGAGACCGATGACGGCCGCTATGTAGCATTGGTACCGGTGTACGATAACCCCTCCGACCTCATCAACGATGACGGCGAGCTGGTCATCCTGACTGTGAAGGAGGAAAACGGTGAGGATCTGCTGCTTCCTATCGAGGATGACGACGAGTTCGAGGAGATCGCCGAGATCTTCGAGGAACGTCTGGCTGATCTGTACGAGGTTGAGGAGCTGGAAGGTCAGTAAGGTCTGTCCCCTGCTCTGTGCGCGGACCGTCCCCTTATAACCCTACTACAGTTTGAATACGGGAGCTCGGCTCCGAAAGCGGATTGCAGACCTCCTCACCTCGGTGGGACGAAGGGAGCGCGAACCTTTTGGGCGGGCACCCACCTGCTAAGTATAGTAGCAGGTTATCCGGGGGATATTACGGCAGAGCGGGGATAACACAACACACAAAATGCCCGATGTCACGCGACATCGGGCATTTTACTTTTAATTATCCTTAACAGGAACCAATGGCACATAATCGATCGCTTCTGCCACCGGCTCACGCATCCACAGCGTCGGTGTCACACGCAGTGTGAAACCACAGCCGCTTTCCGCCCCCCAAGCGGACATATCTGCACGCGGCAGCGCATACGCTGCCATAATCAACATGATCACGCCACCGTGCGTGCACACCACGGTATCGCTGTCGCCGTTTCTCATTACCTCTTCGACCAGCGACTCAAATGCCGCCATCACGCGTTTCTGGAAAATCTCCATAACCTCACCACCGGGAATATCGGTGAGCTCACCCCGAATCCAGCGCTGAAACTCTTCGTCGTTTTGCAGTTCGGCAGCACTCTTTCCTTCCCATACACCAAAATCGCACTCTGCAAGACCGGAAAGCAGAGTCGGCTCACAACCGGGGTACAGCACCTCCAAGGTCTGTCGGCACCGTGACAGCGGGCTGGCATAAAACCGTGTTGCTTCAGGATAGAGCGCCTCCTGCTTTTTGTCCAACAGATCGCGCAAACCAGCAGGCGACAGCGGTAGATCGGTCGTACCAAGATACCAACCTTTCTCATTTGCTTCGGTCATTCCGTGTCGAATTAAATGAATTTTGTAGTTTTTCATAGAAATTTCCTCACTTTTCACGAAAATTGTACTTTACAAATTGTATCATGCGCGATATAATCTAAAACGCACCGTATAATTCAGACAGGAGTTCGTACTATGAATACCACTTTTCCCCGAACACTGACACTGCTTCGCAAGGAGCGCGGTATCAGCCAAAAGCAAGCAGCTGCCGAACTGAAAATCTCACAAGCCCTGCTTTCACATTACGAAAAAGGCATCCGCGAATGCGGCTTGGATTTCGTGGTGCGTGCCGCCGATTTTTATGAAGTCTCCTGCGATTATCTGCTGGGGCGCACGGTGGATAAGTCCGGCGCGGTGATCTCGGTGGACGACATCCCTGAGGGCGACCCCAATGCCACCGACAGTCACATGACGGGCAGTGTGCTGCCGGTCCTGAACAAAAAACTGGTCGTCAATGCGACCAATCTGCTGTTCGGTCTGCTGCAACGGTATGACAACAAGGAACTCACCACCGAGGTGACAACGTATCTGAACCTCGCGATCTACACAATGTTCCGTGCATTGTACGCCGCCGACAAACGCAATTCCGCAGCGATGTTGTCCGTTCCCGCGGAGCTGTATCAGCCCGCGACCGCCGGTGCCATGAGTCTGTGTGCTGCCCGCGTCGGTATGCTTGCACCCAGCGCACCACCTAAGGAACAAGTGCCGGCGCTGCTGCCAAGTGAGCTGTCCAAGGTTTACCCTTTGTTTGCCTCGTCTCTGATGAATTTGCTAAAAAACGCGGAAAACAAGCTGGGAAAGATCCAATAATCGTATTATACCGAATTTCACACCGTTTTTCAACACAAAAAAGAGACGATCGGCGGATCGTCTCTTTTTTTATCAGGCATCCTTCAGCAAGGATTTATACAAGCGGATATATTCGTTTGCCGAACGACCCCAACTGAAGTCACTGCGCATAGCGCGATCAACGATAAGCGGCCAATCGTTCTTGTTGTGGTAAGCACCCAATCCGCGATGGATCGCGTGAAGCATATCATCCGCGTTGTAGGTTTGGAAGGTAAAGCCATTCCCCTCGCCGTCCCCACAGTCGTGGATAGAGTCCTTTAAGCCGCCCGTTTCACGTACGATCGGAACTGCACCGTAACGGCACGCCAGCATCTGCGACAGGCCGCAGGGCTCGCTTTTAGACGGCATCAGGAACAGATCCGCTGCAGCGTAGATCTTCTGTGCCAGCTCCGGCACAAACCCGGAGCAGAAGCAGAACTTTTCGGGGTATTTGGCATACATCTCCCGGAAGAACGTCTCGTACGTCCACTCGCCCGAGCCGAGAACCACCATCTGCACGTCCTCCTGCAACAGGTTCTCCTGAATGTGTTTGACTAAATCAAAGCCCTTGTGCGACGCCAAACGGCTTACCATACCGATCAACGGTACGTCCGCGCGGACCGGCAGACCAAGACGTTCCTGCAGAGCGCGTTTGTTTTCTGCTTTACCGGAAAGATCGTCCGCCGAATACGGCGCATATAGTGCCGGATCGGTAGCAGGATCGTTCTGAACGGTATCGATACCATTCAGAATACCGGTCAGCTTCCACTGGCGCAAACGAAGAATAGGATCCAGCCCATGCGAGAACCATGGGTCAAGTATCTCCTCCGCGTAGGTTCCGCTGACGGTGGTAACGCGGTCGGCCGCTTCAATACCGGCTTTCATCAGATTGATACAGCCGTCGTGCTCCATAAACTCGCGGGATTCCTGCGGAAGGCCAAACACATCCTCCAAAATCTCCATACCGTATTTACCTTGGTACTGGATATTATGAATGGTATATACGGTCCTCATTTGGCTGTACAGTTCTTCCTTAGCATAAAACAGCGTGTGATACACCGGCAAGAGCGTACACTGCCAATCGTTGGCGTGCAAAATATCCGGCTTGAAATCAATATGCCGCAGCATCTCCAACACAGCACGGGAGAAAAAGGCAAACCGCTCGGCATCATCATAGTGGCCGTACAGACCCGCACGTTTAAAATAATACTGGTTATCCAGCAGATAGTAGATAACGCCGTTGTGCTTTGCCTCGAATACGCCGCAATACTGGCGGCGCCACGCCACCGGTACCGAAAAGCTCGTGAGGAAGGTCATGGAATCACGCAGCTCCTGAGGAACCGCCTCATACAGCGGCATGACCACACGGCAACCGACCAGACGAGTGCGAAGTGCGCGCGGCAACGAACCGGCCACATCGGCTAAGCCGCCGGAAGCGGCAAAGGGGCGTGCCTCACTTGTCGCGTATAATACTTTCATTGTACTCTCCTTTTATACCATAGTATTTTTACGAATGGTGACCGGATAACCGTCACAACCCTTGAGTGCGCGCCCTTCACGGACGCACACGTACTTATCGGTAATCACGTAATCCAGATCGCTATTAGCACCGATCATGCTGCCCTGCATCAAAATACAGTTACGCACCTTGGCGCCACGGGTAACGTGAACGTTGCGAAATAGGACAGAATTATCGACCGAGCCGTCGATCTTACAACCGTCGGCGATCAGCGAGCCAGACACATCGGCGTGCAAGCCGTACAACGCCGGTGCACAGTCACGCACCTTAGTGTAGATCGGGCGTTTGCTGACAAACAGCTTTTCACGCACCGACGCATCCAACAGTGCGTAATTTGCCTTGAAATAGCTTGCCAGTGAGGAAATGACCATCGTATACTCCGGCACCATATAGGCATACAGGCGGCGATCGGCGACGTGGCGCTGCAGCACATCCCACTCAAAGCTACGCTGATTGCGGCTAACCGCAATATCCACAAACTGCAGCAGCAGCTGGCGAGACAGGATATACAAACCGAGACCGTAGGTAACGGGCCCACTGCTGTGATCCGTGATGATCATATCGGTGATGCGTCCCGTCTCATCGGTAGCAACGATCGGCGAGAAGATGTTCTCCGGCAGTTCGCCGTTCAAGCACGCCATCGTGACCTCCGCACCGCTTTCGACGTGTGCTTTGATCAGCTTGCGGTAGTCGATGTTACCAACAAAGTGGCAATCCGACAAAATAACATATTCCTCTTTGGAATTCCGCAAGAAGGGCAACACGCCCGACAGCGAGGTGATACGGCCGTCATACTGCTCCTCCCCACCACCGAACGGCGGCAGGAAATACAAACCCTCCGACTTGCGCGACAGATCCCAAGCCTTGCCCGAACCGAGATGATCCATCAAAGATTGATAGTTACTCTTGGTAACAACGCCGACCTTGGAAACGCCCGCGTTGACGAGGTTGGACAGCGCAAAATCGATCAAGCGATACCGGCCGCCGAAGGGAACCGAACCCATCGCGCGGACAGCCGTCAGCTCCGGCAGCGTGTCATCGTGCATATTGGAAAACAACAAACCCAGTGCGGTATTGTAACGCATCTTACGCTTCCTCCTTTTTGACATCGCTGTCGATCATTGCTTTGGCAGGAACGCGACATCCTGCATCCACCGAAACGCCGGCAGCTACCACGGAAACGCCCCAGTTATCCAACTCTGAAACTTCTTCCGGAAGCTCACCGATCACGGCTCCCTCACCGATCACAGCGTTTTCGGCAACGATGGCATACTGGACGACCGCGCCTTTTTTTACCACAGCACCCGGCATAATGATTGAGTCACGTACGACGGCGCCCTCCTCCACCGTAACACCGGCAAAGATCAGCGAGGACTCCAGCGTGCCATGGATATTACCGCCCTCGGAGATCATGCTGTTCTGCACCCTGGCAGTGTCGCTGATATAGTGCGGCGGTAAACCCGGTGTGCGGGAATAAATACGCCACGTGTCGTCGGACAGATCCAGCGGCACCTTCGGATTCAAAAGGTCCATGTTGGCTTCCCACAGGCTGTCGATGGTGCCGACATCCTTCCAGTAGCCCTCAAAACGGTAAGCATACATACGCTCTCCCGCATTCAGCATGGCAGGAAGCACATTCTTACCAAAGTCATTTTGCGATTTCGGGTCGTTCTCATCCGCTTCCAGATACTTCTTGAGCTTCTGCCAGTTAAACACGTAAATGCCCATTGAAGCCAGATTGCTTTTCGGCACGGCGGGCTTCTCATCGAACTCGTAGATGGAGCCATCCTCGTTGGTGTTAAGAATGCCAAAGCGGCTCGCCTCGGACATTTCCACCTCAATGACAGCGATGGTACAATCCGCCTCATTTCTCTTATGTTCCGCGATCATCTTGGCATAGTCCATCTTATAAATATGATCGCCGGACAGCACCAACACATACTCCGGATCGTACCGCTCGATGAACACCATATTTTGGTAGATCGCGTTGGCCGTGCCCTTGTACCAGTCAGCACCCTTGTTACGCTGATACGGCGGCAGCAGATGTACACCGGCATCCATACGGTCCAGATCCCACGGTTGACCTGAACCGATATAGTCACTGAGCTCCAGCGGTTGATACTGTGTCAGCACACCCACCGTTTCGATACCGGAATTGACACAGTTCGACAGCGGAAAGTCGATGATGCGATACTTGCCGCCGTAAGGTACGGCGGGCTTGGCGATGTTCTTCGTCAGCGCATACAACCGACTACCCTGGCCACCAGCCAACAGCATGGCGACACACTCTTGCTTGCGAAACATTACGCAAGACCTCCTTCTGGTTTCTTTTTCGTCTGCGGCAACCGCCGCTTAAGCTTGAAAAACTGTACCGACAACGGCGGCAGCGTCAGCTCCACCGATTGTTCCAATCCCTGCATCGGTTCACGCCGCGCACGAACCGTGCCGTTGCGGATGCCACTGCCGCCATAAGCGGTGTCATCCGTCGAAAACACTTCCTCGTAGATTCCGTAGATCGGCACACCGATCCGATATCCGTCGCGTCGCACGGGAGTAAAATTGCACACGGCAATCAACTCGCCACCGCGACGATCGATACGACGGAAGGCGATCACACTGTTGGCCGCATCATCGTGTGAGATCCACGAAAACCCTTCCCAAGAAAAATCATTCTGCCACAACGACGGCTGCTCGCGGTAAAAACGATTGAGTGACCGCACAAAGCTCTGCAATTCCCGATGTGCGGGATATTCGAGCAACAGCCAGTCCAATTCCCGGGCATAATTCCATTCGGCAAACTGTCCGAACTCCGTTCCCATAAACAAAAGCTTTTTGCCCGGGTGCGCTATCATATACGCCAAAAATAAGCGAACACCCGCAAACTTCTGCCCGTACTCCCCGGGCATTTTGCTCATAAGCGAGCCCTTGCCATGCACCACCTCGTCGTGCGAGACGGGCAGTACAAAATTTTCTGAGAACGCATAGAAAAACGAAAAGGTCAGGGCATTCTGGTTTCCGCTGCGAAACAACGGATCCAACGAGATGTACCGCAGCATATCGTTCATCCAGCCCATATTCCACTTGTAATTAAAGCCGAGACCACCGTCCTCAACAGGACGGGATACGAGCGGCCACGCGGTGGATTCCTCGGCGATCATCATTGTTTGCGGAAATGCCGCAAACACGGCTTTATTTAGCTCCTGCAGGAAGGAAACCGCTTCCAAATTTTCGTGACCGCCATAGGCATTCGGCACCCACTCCCCCGCTCTGCGGTTATAATCCAGATACAGCATCGAGGCGACCGCATCCACGCGAACGCCGTCAAAGTGATAGGTCTCCAGCCAATACAACACATTGGAGATCAAAAAACTGCGCACCTCGGGACGGCCGTAATCGAATACACAAGTGCCCCACTCCTTGTGCTCGCCCTTGCGCGGATCGGCATATTCGTAACATGCCTCACCGTCAAAGCGATACAATCCGCATTCGTCTTTCGGAAAGTGGCCGGGCACCCAATCCATGATAACACCGATGCCGTTTTGGTGGCAGCGATCGACAAACATCATCAGCTCCTGCGGTGTACCGTACCGTGAGGTGGGAGCATAATACCCGGTAACCTGATACCCCCACGAACCGTCATACGGGTACTCCATCAGCGGCATCAGCTCAATGTGGGTGTATCCCATATCGCACACATACGGGATCAGCTCGTCCGCAAGCTTGGAATACGAAAACGGATTGCCATCGGCATACTGCCGCCACGAACCGACGTGCACCTCAAAGATATTGACCGGTATGTCATACACCGATCGTTTCTCTTTCTGTCGCTGCCACGCCGTGTCCTGCCAGGTGTACTCCGGCAGCGTATACACGCGCGAGGCGCTACCGGGTCTCGTCTCATAATGATATGCATACGGATCGGCTTTCATGACACCGCTACCGTCGGAACGCACAATAAAATATTTGTAAAGTTGAAACTCTCGCGCCGCCGAGGTGCGGCATTCCCACACGCCGTTATCACGACGCTCCATCGGTAAGGCGGCCGTATCCCACGCGTTAAATTCTCCTACCAGCGAAACCGAGCGTGCGTGAGGTGCCCAAACGCGGAACACGTACCCCTCCGCGCACGGATGACAGCCCAATATCTTATACGCACCAAAGCACACCTGCGAAAACACGTCTTCCGTATTCTGCAGATTTTTGATACCGCTTTGCGTACTTACGCTGCTCCTATTATCCATATTTTAACAATTCACACCCTGTACTGTCAAGTAAATTTAGATAATTTCTTATAACTATTTCCGTTCAACCATTTTGTTTTTGTGTAATATGCATAATTTTTATTCAATTTTTTGGTAATGCTGAAAGAAACGCCCGAAAAAATCCGTCACCGCGCTGCGGACACGGTGACGGATGACCGACTCAGACGTTGCGCCGTGGCGCGTCAAATCCCAAGCCGAAGCTGATCTGCAAAGCCTGATCGATACGGTTCATTGAGAACTCATCCAAACGCCCCATATGTTCTTTCAGCCTCCGCTTATCAATCGTACGGATCTGCTCGAGCAGCACGACCGAATCCCGACTCAATCCGCTGTCCGAGGAATTGACCTGTATATGCGTCGGTAAACGCGCTTTATCCTTTTGACTGGTGATGGCGGCGGCGATCACCGTCGGGCTGAAGCGGTTACCGACATCATTCTGAACGATCAGTACCGGTCGGATACCACCCTGTTCCGACCCGACCACCGGACTCAGATCCGCATAGTAAATATCACCGCGACGAACAGTTTGCATACCTTTCGTTCCTTTCCCTTCGGTTATGTGAGAGTAGTATACCCCGAAATGAACGGCATCAATCCTCACACACACATTTCGAAACCATTACATTATCAATGTATGCTCGTCCGACGGTGCTTGTCATAAAAAAAGACACGCCCCGATATAGTAATTATCGGGAGGCGTATCTATGAAGTATCCAATCTATGAACAGTGTGAAAACAGCATAAAACAGGCACTGGACGCGCTGGAGAGACTAAAACAACGGCAAGCGATCAGCGAGGCGACGGTCCGCGCAATCCGTCTGCGACGGCGCACCGCAGATATCGCCATGCAAGCGACTTTTGAAGAATTGCAGCACGCATTCATCACCCCCATCGACCGCGAGGAGCTGCTGCGGCTGCGGCAAATCACCGAAGCTGTCTTGTGCCGCGTGGAAGACACCGTGCTGATGCTGTTTCGCCGTCATCAACCGACGCTTCACCCTAACGATAACAGCCTTCTTGCTGCCGTAAATGACGAATGCCGGCTGCTGCAGGAAACGATAGAGTCTTTCTCCACGCATCCCCGTTCGGACGCTGTTTTTGGGCGTTTGGTCGCTTTAGAACGGCAGCATCGGAAAAGCGAGGAACAGGACGGCAGTGAGCAAAACGGCGCATCCCTCAAAAAAATCTCCGCCGCTTGCGCTACAGCGACGGAGGTAATACGGTATATCCTTTTGAAAGTAACATAAACCTGACACCTGCAAACCGTAGCAACGGTTTGTCAGTGTGTTTTTCGCATAAGAGTATTACCGGAGCATAGCCTCAAATTCCTCTTGATCAATAATTCGAACACTTAACTCCTGCGCCTTAGTCAACTTGCTTCCTGCGTTTTCGCCCGCCAGCACGATGCTGGTCTTTTTGGAAACACTGCCGGAGGTCTTACCGCCGTACTGCTCAATGAGTGCAGCCGCTTGATCGCGGGTCAGTGTCGGCAGTGTTCCGGTCAGCACGAAGGTCATCCCCTCGAACCGACGGTCGCTCTGCTGTGTATGACATTCCATATTCACACCACACGCCCGCAACCGTTCAACAAGCTGCTGTGACGGCGGTAAAGAGAAAAACTGCAGTACGTTGTCTGCCATTATTTCTCCAAAACCGTCGATCGATAAGAGTTCCTCGCGGTCGGCTGCCATCACGGCGTCCATCGTGATAAACCTTTGTGCCAGCAGTTTCGCTGCTTTCTGCCCGATGTGACGGATTCCTAAAGCGAACAGCAACCGCGAGAGGTCCGCCTCCCGCGAGGCATCAATCGCCTTCAGCAGGTTGTCTGCCGACTTATCTCCCTTACCCTCCAGCACCTGAATATCCTCACGTTTTAAGGTATACAGATCATCAATGTGCGAGATCAAGCCCCCGCCGACAAGTTGCTCCAGCACCGCCGGCCCGAGTCCTTCGATATCCATTGCATCACGCGAGGCAAAATGAATCAAGCGCTGCAGAAACTGTGCCGGGCACTCCGGATTGCCGCAGCGCAGTGCCGCTTCTCCCGCTTCGTGCGTAGCAGGCTGACCGCAGGACGGACAAACCGTCGGCAGTTCATACGGTTCACCCGCATGCGTTATCACGCGCACCACCTCAGGAATGATATCACCCGCTTTGCGCAGCACCACCGTGTCCCCGATATTGAGTCCTTTTTCGCGGATAAAATCCGCATTGTGAAGTGTCGCACGGCTGACGGTCGTACCCGCCAGCGTGACCGGATCAAACACACCGGTCGGCGTAAGAACGCCGGTACGGCCAACGGTGATCTCAATATTGCGCAGCACCGTTTGCTTCTCCTCAGGCGGATATTTATACGCCACCGCCCAGCGCGGATATTTGCTGGTGCTGCCCAACCGCTCACGGTCAGCAAAATCATCCACCTTGATCACCGCACCGTCAATATCGAAAGGCAGGGCACCTCGCTGCTCACCGATACGGCGAACCTCGTCGAGCACCTCGTCGAGTGAACCGGTACGGCGATAAAACGGGATAACAGAAAAACCCAGTTCACGCATACGTTCCAACGAATCAGCGTGGGAAGAAACCGTCTCCCCTTCCAATAACTGCAGGTTGAACACAAAAATCGACAAACCGCGGCTTTTGGTAACCGACGGATCTTTTTGGCGAAGCGAGCCGGCAGCGGCATTGCGCGGATTCTTGAAGGTCTTTTCCCCGTTTTGCTCCTGCTGCTCCACCAAAGCAGCAAACTGCTGACGCGGCATATAGACCTCACCGCGTACGATCACACGGTCGACCGACACAGCGAGCTTTGCCGGAATATCAGCGATCATACGCAGATTGGCAGAAACATCCTCCCCCGTCTGTCCGTCACCGCGTGTGGCTCCGCGAACGAACGTACCGTCACGATACTCCAACGCAATGGATAACCCGTCGATCTTCGGCTCTACCACGTATACCGGATCCGACACTTCTTCTCGCACGCGCTTATCAAACTCGCGCACCTCGTCCAGTGAAAATACGTCCTGCAGGCTGCCGAGAGGCACCTCGTGCTCAACGGGAGTAAAGAGACGCGACAGCTCGCCGTGCACACGCTGCGTATAAGAATCTGCCGTGATCAGCTGAGGGTATGTCTCCTCCAGCCGACGCAGTTCCTGCGTCAGACGGTCAAATTCATCATCTTCGATCTCCGGAGCATCCTCATCATAGTACCGACGGCTATGGTAATCGATCACTTGACGAAGCTCGGCGATGCGCAGACGTGCGCTTTCAAAATCCATGCTGCCACTTCCCTTGTCGTTCTACACTGTTAGTATAGCAAAAAGCAGGACGTTTTTCAATCGGTTGCGCCAAAAAACTTATCAATGGAGTCGCCGAAATCTACTTGGAGCACCGTTTCCGGCACTTCGCCCACAAAAACGGTTTCACAAACCAGAAAGCGTGTTGTCAGCTCCACGCCCATACGCTCCAGAGGCAAAGCGGCCGTCATCATTACCGTCATGTCCAGGTACAGGCTGTGCTTCGTCTGATTGATCCCTGCATCGGTAAACTCACCCGAGAGCGTGGTGATGACGGCACCGCTGGTATGGATCGTCACAGGCAAAAACGGCCCGCGCCCGGTAAAAAAACTGCCGCCGATCAAGCTACCAAGCGGAATGCGTGTCACCTGCTTTTCCCGCGACGACAATTCCTGCATCACCGCATTGGAGACTGCCGCTTTCAAACGGTTGACCGCTGCCACATCCGTTTCTGCCGACATGACGCGTCCCTCGTCATTACGAAGCACCGTAATGAAATCACCGTAGGACGCGCTTTCATCCGAAAGCACGCGTTCCACACCGGTATGTACTGCCATCATCGCACTGCGGCGTGCGGACATATATCCATAATTCTGTATAAGAGGCCGCAAGCGGCCGTCTACCGACACGATACCGGCCACCAGTAAAAACAGCACCAGCAACAGGCAAAGTCCTATCCGCGCCGTTCGCCGATAATCACGTCTGCCGACCGTGCGCCTCATTCAAATAACGGCTGCAGCTGAACCCCCACCTGCGCCGCGTGGATCGCCGCCGACAGTTTTGTAAAATCCGCCACCAGCGAGTTGGGTTTGTTTGCTGCGTCGTCCTGCGACATCGGCACAAAATACAGATTCTTGCTGTTTTTAAGTAAGGCTATATTTCGCATAGAGAATCCAAGTGCATCGTTGGTCGACACGGCGATAACCACCGGACGGTTGCGTCTAAGCTGCGATTTTACAGCCAACGCCACCGGCGTATCACTGATCCCATTTGCCAACCGTCCCAGAGTGCTTCCGGTACAGGGCGCAACCACCAGCACGTCAAAATACCCCTTTGGCCCGATCGGCTCCACTTCGGTCAGGGTCAGCAGCGGTTGATTTCCTGTCACTGCGGTGAACCGTTCGCGCCACTCTCTGGCCGTACCGAACCGCGTGTCGGTAGAAGCGGCGCAAAATGAGAGAATCGGCGTGATCGTCATCCCCTCCGCCGCCAACGCCTCCATTTGTTCCAGCGCACGACTGAAGGTGCAAAACGAGCCGCACAAAGCAAAGCCTACTTTGAGTTCCATTCCCGCTCCTCCTTTATCATATTGAGAATGGTCTGCTTGATAATATTGCCTGCGCTTTTTGGTGCCACGCGTCCGGGCAGTGACAACGCCCAGATCGTTTTGAGGCGCAGCTGCGCCGCCGCGTTAAAATCCACGCCCCCCGGCCGTGAAGCCAGATCAATAATCAGCGTGCCGCTATCCAGTTGTTCCAACAATTCGCGGTGAAAGATCTTGTGCGGCACGGTATTAAAGATCACATCATATCTGTCTTTTCCGGGTAAGCGTGAGAGCTCCATGGAACGGCATCCCTGCGCCTCCGCCCACGCACGGTCGGAACAACGGCGCGCCGCCACTGTAACGTCGGCATCCAGTGCATTCAGCAATCGTGCCAGCACCCGACCGATCCTTCCGTATCCCGTGATCAGACACCGAGCCCCGGATAACGTGATAGGCAGCTCCTCCATTGCCAGCTGGATCGCGCCCTCCGCCGTCGGGACAGCGTTCAGTACCGCCAGCTCCTCACGGCCGAAATAATCCCCGACATTCAATCCGCGCAGTGCCAATTCACGACGAAGCTCCTCACCGATCTGTCCGCCAAGCAGCAGCTGTTCTTCTCGTACCGCCTGAACCACCGTTTTCAACGGAATTGGAATCCGCGAAAACGGCGCATTGATATTAACACCGTCCGTACTCGCCGGAAGCGGTAGGATCACGCAATCCGCCAAGTTGATTGCCTGCGTCACATCGGTACAAGCCGTGACGCCCGATGGCAGTTCCGCGCTGTCAAAGCCACTGCTGATCACCCGACACCCCTCCGCCGCAAGTGCTCCGGCAAGATAGGTCGATCGCAGATCACCGCCAACCACCGCAAAGGTTTCAATCGTTCGCATCGTACTCCTCCCTCACACAAAAAGACCTCACAGGATGGTTTTGTTCCATCCTATGAGGTCTCTGCTTGTTCGGTGATTACAGGTTTTCCGTACGGGAAAGAAGCGCATAAAACGCTTTGTGCGCCATATAGACATCCGGCTTTGCGATCACTTCAAAGGGTGCGTGCATCGACAGCACCGGCACACCGAGGTCAACGGTATCCACATTCAAATCGGCGATATATTTCGCCACAGTACCGCCGCCGCCAACATCCACGCGGCCGAGCTCACCAACCTGCCACAGCACGTCGTTCTTTTCCATAATACGGCGGAAAAAGCCCATCAGTTCCGCCGAAGCATCGTTGGTGTCGGACTTGCCACGGGCACCGGTATATTTGGTCAGCACCACACCACGATTGAGCGCCGCACAGTTGCGCGCCTCAACGACCTCGGGATACAACGGATCAAAACCCACGTTGACATCTGCCGACAGACACAGCGAACGGCTGAGAACGTGACGTCCTTCCTTACCGAACGCCGCCGCCAGATCCTCCACAAAATACCGCAGGAACGCCGACTGCATACCCGTATTGCCCTCGGAGCCGGTCTCCTCCTTATCTGCCAGCACCGTCAGCGCGGTATACGCGGGCGTTTTCAGTTCAAACAGCGCCGTCAGCGCGGGATAGGCACATACGCGGTCATCGTGACCGTACGCACCGATCATGCTACGATCCAAACCCAGATCGCGCGCACCGAATGCCGGCACGATCTCCAGCTCGGCGGAGAGAAAATCCGATTCTACGATGCCGTATTTTTCCGACAGCATATGCAGGATATTCAGCTTCACTGCATCACTGCCCTCATCCCCACGGAAGGGGCGCGAGCCGATCAACACGTTCAGGTTTTCGCCGTCGATGACCTCGGCCGCCGATTTCTTCATCTGATTGGCACCCAAATGCGGCAACAGATCGGTAACACAAAACACCGGCTCATCCGCCGCTTCGCCGATGGAAACCGTGACCGACGTGCCGTCGCGCCGCACGATAACGCCGTGCAGCGCCATCGGCGTCACCGTCCACTGATACTTTTTGATGCCACCGTAATAATGCGTGTCAAAATACGCAAATTCATGATCCTCATACAACGGGTTGGGCTTCAGATCCAGTCGCGGCGAATCAATGTGTGCCGCCGCGATGGATACGCCCTCCTCAATCGGCTTCTCACCGATGACCGCCAAAATCAGCGCCTTGCCACGGTTAACGGCATACACGCGATCACCCGCCTTTAGCGGCTTGGCAGGATCAAACGGAACGAATCCTTGCTCCTCTGCCAAACGCACCGACTCGACCACCGCTTCACGCTCGGTCTTGGCAGCATCCAAATAGCGCTTATAGCCTACGGAGTAAACCTCTACCCTATTCAACTCCTCATCCGACAGCACGCGATACGCATTTTTGGGTTGATAGCACAGCTGCTCACGCAGCAATTCGCCCTGTGTTTTTTCTGACATTGGTCATTCCTCCCCGTCCGGTTGGTAAAGTCTTTGGTATATTTTTTGCGCCTCCAGCACATAGTCCACGTAATTGCGGGTTTCCTCGATCGGGATCACTTTCAGCGTGACCCCGTCATCCGAATAGCGGCTGTCCGACAGCCACCCCGATACCCTGCCGACACCGGCATTGTAGGCTGCGATCGCCGATTTCGCATCCTCAAACTTGGAAAAGCAATATTGCAGGTACTTACAGCCACAACGGATGTTCACTTCGGGATCAAAAATATGCTCGATCGGTTCCGGTTCTCCCGAAAACTGACTTTGTGTCCAATCGTAGGTCACTTCCATCAGCTGCATCAACCCTTTAGCCCCCGCCGCCGACTCGGCATTGGGATCAAAACGGCTTTCGGTACGGATGATCGCATAGATCAACGACGGCTGCAACTCGTATTCTTCCGCATATTTGGTGACATATTCCTCGTATTTGATGGGATATGCCACCCGTTCGTATCGGGCATAGCCCCATCGCACCAGATAAATACCGCCGCCGATCAAACCGGCAAGCACCACCAGAATGATCAGCAAAACAACGATGCGCCGCTTCATACGGTCACCTCCCGATACGACGGCACAGTTCCTCCACAGCACTTTGCAATGCCGTCTCGTCTCCGTCGTTGACGAGCGTATCGCTCGCACGCTGGGTATAGTATGCATCAGCAGGCTGTACATTCATTCGCAGCTGTGCCTGTTCTTCTGTCAAGCCGTCGCGGACACAGATGCGGCTGCGACGAACCTCGGGCGGCGCCGTCACAACGACCGTGCGGTCACACAGCGCTTCCAATCCTGTTTGAAACAGCAGCGGCACATCCAAAACGATCACCGCTTCTCCGCGATGCTTTGCCGCATCCAGTTCCTTGCGCAGCAAGCGGATCACCGCCGGATGCACGATCGCGTTTAGCTCCGCCGTCGCCTCCGCTGTGGCAAACGCTCGCTCCGCCAAGAGCGCACGATCCAACGATCCATCAGCGCGCAAAACATCCTTGCCAAACCGCTTGACAAGTGCCGCAAGTGCTTCCATGCCGGGCTCGACCGCCCGCCGTGCCAGTATATCGGCATCGATGATACAAAAACCACGTGCAGCAAACAAACGGGAAACGGTACTTTTCCCCGAGCCGATCGAACCGGTCAGACCGATTACTAACGATTTAGTCAAGGATAACCACCTCAAATCCTGCGGCGCGCAACAAACGGTTATACACCGCCAGACCGATACCCTCGGGTGAGGGACACGCCGTATAAGCCACGGCCGCCTGCCGTTCATCCAACAATCGCAACGCCTCAAACACCTGTTGTGCCTGCGTCACCGCATCATCACGGTGACCGTAGGTCAGATACGGAACAGCGAGCCCCTGTTCTTCGCCATCAAAGCATAGGGCCATTACGCCCTCCGCCGCATTGGCATTGACGTAATCACGGTACGCCGCCGCATCGCCACGCACCAGTACCACACGCGCCTCAGGCGCATAATGCTTATATTTCATACCGGGTGACGCCGCCGTAGCACCGTCGCGCAGCGGCTTAAGCACCGCCTCGTCGATCTCCACCGCACCGGCGACCGCCTCCAGCATCTCCACCGTGACAGCACCGGGACGGAGCAACCGCACCCGATCACCGCATACCGAGATCACCGTCGATTCCACGCCGACCGAACACGCACCACCGTCTACGATCGCAGCAATGCGACCATCCATATCCTCCGCCACGCGGTGAGCGTCAGTGGGACTGGGACTGCCGGAACGGTTGGCAGACGGTGCCGCCAACGGGCAACCGGAAAGTTCGATCAAACGCCGTGCCACGGGATGCGACGGCATCCGAACCGCCACGGTATCCAATCCTGCGGTGACTTCATTCGGAACACCCTCTGCCTTGTTAAAAATCATAGTCAGCGGCCCCGGCCAATATACCTCAGCTAACGCCTCCGCCACGGCGGGAATCTCCGCCACCAGCGTGTTCAACTCACATTTATCTGCGATATGCACGATCAGCGGATTATCCGACGGCCGTCCTTTCGCCGTGAAGATTGACGCGACCGCCGCACCGTTTCGCGCATCCGCCGCCAAGCCGTATACCGTTTCAGTCGGGATGGCAACCAGCTCGCCTGCGCGCAGCAGTGCCGCCGCCGCGATCAAATCCTCTTTCTGATCAGTGTAGTGTTTCGTTTGCATGATCCTGCCCTCTTTGCAGTTTTTCGGTGCGATCGGCGGTGATGAGCGCATCAACGAACTCATCTAACGCACCGTTCAGCACCGCATCCAGTTTGTACAACGTCAGCCCAATGCGATGATCGGTGACACGTCCTTGGGGGAAATTGTAGGTGCGGATGCGTTCACTGCGATCACCCGTTCCCACCTGTGCGCGGCGGTCGGCGGCAATCGCCGACTGCTGTTCGGTCTGCAACTGTTCATACAGCCGAGAGCGCAACACGCGCATCGCTTTTTCCTTGTTTTTATGCTGACTCCGCTCGTCCTGACATTCGACCACCATACCCGTAGGTAAATGCGTAATGCGGATAGCGGATTCGGTCTTGTTGATATGCTGACCGCCTGCACCGCTGGAACGGTACGTATCGATCTGAAGATCCGTTGGCGCGATGGTCAGTTCCACCTCTTCTGCCTCAGGAAGCACTGCCACCGTAGCGGTGGAGGTGTGGATACGACCGCCCGTTTCGGTCTCCGGCACACGCTGGACACGGTGTACGCCGCTCTCAAACTTAAGACGGCTGTACGCGCCCCGGCCGGTGATCATACAGCTGATCTCCTTGTATCCGCCGAGCTCCGTTTCATTGGCACCGACGATCTCGGTCTGATACCCACACACCTGCGCATACAGCGTGTACATTCGCAGCAGATCGGCAGCAAACAGCGCCGATTCCTCGCCACCGGCACCGGCACGGATTTCCAAAATGACGTTACGATCATCATTAGGATCCTTTGGCAATAATAAGATCTTCAATTCTTCAGCGAGCCGTTCAGCGGTCTCGCGGCTTTCGGAAAGCTCCTCCTCCGCCAGCTCGCGCAGCTCGCGATCCAAGCTGCCGTCCAACAACTCACGCGCGTCGCTTTCGCGCATTCTCGCCGCGGCGTACGCGCGATAAGTCGTAACCAGCGGCTCCAACTCACTGCTCTCCTTCATCAGCGAACGGTACAGCTCCGCCTGCGACACCACCGCAGGATCACACAGCCGCACCATCAATTCCTCGTAGCGTTTTTCAACCTCTTTCAGCCGACTCAGCATCCGGCATCCTCCCTTTCGTTTGAGTGACGAAAGACAAGGCTATTCACCGTCAGTATGCTCCACGGCACGGATATTCTTTTCCGCCTTGATACGGGGAATCATCATTTCATGACCGCAGGTCTCACAGCGCAGACGAAAATCCATACCTACCCGCAGCACGGTAAACCGCGCGCCGCCGCACGGATGGCTTTTCTTCATCGTCAGCACGTCACCGACCCGAATGTCCACACCGATCCCTCCTAAAAATTTCCTTACAGAATAGTATAGCACACCCTATACGTATTCTGCAACAGAAAAAGCAGGGCTTTGGGGCACCCTCCGTAAGGAAGGTGCCCCAAGGTGGCTCTGTATCTCAATTTAATATTATTATTTTCATACGGCGTAGCCGTCGGGTTATGCCGTTTTTCTTGCACCTTGTGTTTTAAGGTGTTCTTGGAAGTGTTCTTCCATTTCTTCGGGAGTGGCTTCACGGATAATTCCGACACCGTTGTAGTAGATTTCTATGTTTTGGTATCGTTTCCCATCCTTGTATTCGGGTTTGCCGACTACAATCCTTTGAATAAATTCGTGTACCAAGTCGGGTGTCAGCTCTGTAAGCTGCGTAACCGCCTTCGCCTTTTCGATAAAACGCTGTAAGCCTTCTGTTGCGATTTTTACATCTTCAAGCTCTGCTTCAAGTTTCGGAACTTTGGATTTTAGTTCTTCCTGCTCGGTTTCTAAAGACATTGATATGGTGGCATAACGGTCATCACTTACCTTGCCAATTACATTGTCCTCATAAAGCTTTTGGATGATACCGTCAATCTCTCGGATACGGCTTTTCGCCTTATCAAGCTCTCTGCGTTTCTCTGACAGTTCCTTTTTCTTCTTATCACCGTATTCCTCCAGCTGCCTTTGTGCAAACAATTTTTCATAGGTCTGCACATACCACAATACCCTTTGCATATTTTCAAGCACAAGGCTTTCAACAACTTTCTCACG
>JAGBFF010000077.1 GCA_017936615.1 Clostridia bacterium
CTCATGGCGGCGGATAGCGCGGTCATGGTCATTGACGCGGCAAAGGGTATCGAGCCGCAGACGCGAAAGCTCTTTAAGGTCTGCGCGATGCGCGGTATTCCAATCTTTACCTTTATCAATAAGCTCGACCGCGAAGCGCGCGATCCGTACGAGCTGATGGCGGATATTGAAAGCGTGTTGGGGATAGAGACCTACCCCGTCAACTGGCCGATCGGCTCGGGTAAGCGGTTCAAGGGTGTGTATGAGCGTGATAATAACCGTGTGCTGTCGTTTGAGTACAACGGCATCGGCCACGCCGCCGATGCACAGGCGACCGATCTGGACGATCCGTCGCTCAAAGAGTTGCTCGGTGATGAGCTGTACCAGACGCTGATGGACGATCGCGAGCTGCTGGACGGCGCCGGCGGTGAGTTTGATCTGGAACGCGTGCGTCGGGGCAAACTGTCGCCCGTGTTTTTCGGCTCGGCGCTGACCAACTTCGGTGTGCAGCCGTTTTTGGAGAATTTCCTGAAGATGACCACACCGCCGCTCGCACGCCACTGCACCGAGGGCGAGGTCGATCCGTTTGACGACGATTTTTCGGCGTTTGTTTTCAAAATTCAGGCGAATATGAATAAGGCGCACCGTGACCGTATTGCGTTTATGCGTATCTGCTCCGGTAAATTTGAAAAAGGGCAGGAGGTCTATCACGTGCAAGGCGGCAGAAAGACCAAGCTGTCTCAGCCGCAGCAGATGATGGCACAAGATCGTGAGATCGTGGAGGAGGCGTACGCCGGCGATATTATCGGTGTGTTTGATCCCGGTGTGTTCTCTATCGGCGATACGGTGTGTGCCGGTGCGAAAAAGGTGCGGTTTGAGGGTATCCCGACCTTCGCGCCCGAGCATTTCCGCTTGGTGCGACAGAAGGACACCATGAAGCGTAAGCAGTTTATCAAAGGCACCTCCCAGATCGCACAGGAGGGTGCTATTCAGATATTCCAGGAGCTTGGCGGCGGTATGGAAGAGGTCATCGTCGGCGTGGTCGGCACGCTGCAGTTTGAGGTGCTGGAATACCGCTTGAAGAATGAGTACGGTGTAGACGTTATTATGGAGCCGCTGCCGTATTCGTATATTCGCTGGATCGTGGGCGAGGATGTGGATGTGAAGGGTCTTGACCTGACCTCCGATACCCGCCGCGTGCAGGATCTGCACGGTAATCCGCTGCTTCTCTTTACCAGCAGCTGGAACATTCAATGGGCACTTGACCATAACAAGGGCTTGGAATTGCAGGAGTTCAGCCGCTCCTGAGGAGGCGACGATGAACATTCAGATATTCGGCCGCTCTAAATGTTTCGATACCAAGAAAGCCGAGCGGTATTTTAAGGAACGCCGCATCCCGTTCCAGCGTATTGAGGTGGATAGGTACGGCATCAGCCGCCGTGAGCTGGAAAGCGTGTATATGGCGGTGGGCGGCATCGATACCGTTATCGATCCGAAAACGAAAGAGGCAACGCTTATCCGCTATCTGGCGTATGAGAGTGATAAGATGGACAAGCTGTTGGAAACGCCGAAAGCGCTGCGTACACCGATCGTGCGGAATGGCAAGCAGGCGACGGTGGGCTATTGCCCGGAGGTCTGGGAACGATGGCAAAATGTGTAAAGCCGATCGAGGGGATCGCCGAGCCGTTGGTGCGGTGGTATACCGCTCACGAGCGCGCGTTTCCGTGGCGCACCGAGCCGACGCCCTACCGCGTGTGGGTATCGGAGATCATGTTGCAGCAGACCCGTATCGAGGCGGCGTTGCCGTATTTTGATCGGTTTATGGAAGCGTTGCCTACGCTGCGTGATTTAGCGGAGGCGTCGGAGGATGTGATCTTAAAGCTGTGGGAGGGTCTCGGTTATTACAGCCGTGTACGTAACCTGCAAAAGGCGGCGCAGCAGGTGATGTGCGAGCACGGCGGTGAGCTGCCCTCGTCCTACGAGGAACTGCTGACCTTGCCCGGCATTGGTGAGTACACTGCCGGTGCAATCGCGTCGATCGCGTTCGGTAAGCGCGCCGCCGCCGTGGACGGCAACGTGCTGCGCGTGATGGCACGACTGACCGATGACGACCGTGACGTGATGCAGACCAAGCCGCGCCGCGAGTTGACCGAGCTGGTACGCCGTTTGGTGCCTGCCGAGGCTCCCGGTGAGTTTAATCAGGGGCTGATGGAGTTAGGAGAGACTATTTGTTTACCCAACGCTATGCCGAAGTGCAGCGAGCGTCCCGTCCGTGACTATTGTGCCGTGGCAGGGGAGGAGCGTGCAAGAGACCTGCCGACCCGCGCTGCGGCGAAGCCGCGCCGCGTGGAACAGCGAACGGTATTTACCGTTATCACCGAGGAATCGCCGCGCCGCGTGCTGTTGCACCGCCGTGAAGACAAGGGTCTTTTGGGCGGTATGTGGGAGCTGCCCAACGAACTCGTGGATGCGACGGATACGATGCTGATGCTGGACACGTCCGGCTCCGTGATCGGCACCAAGCCGCTTGGCAGCGGCCGCCACGTGTTTTCGCACGTGGAATGGCAGATGAACGGTCTGCTTGTGAAAGTAAATCCCTTTACGCCGTCGGAGGGCTACCGCTTCGTGACAGCGGAGGAATTATCCCCGTATGCACTGCCTACGGCGTTTCGCACATACACCGCGCAGCTTTATCAAACACTCACCGCTGAGGAGGAAGTTTTATGAAACGCGATGATTATCTGTCCTGGGATGAATATTTTATGGGGGTCGCTCTGCTGTCGGCACAGCGCAGCAAGGATCCCGGCACGCAGGTCGGTGCCTGTATCGTCGGTCAGGATAATAAGATTCTGTCGATGGGCTACAACGGTATGCCGATCGGCTGTCCCGATGACGAGATGCCGTGGGACCGCGACGGTGCACCGTTGGATACCAAGTATTTGTTCGTGTGCCACGCGGAGCTCAATGCCATTCTCAACCACGGTCGCGCCGGCTTGAAAGGGGCAAAGGTGTACACCACGCTGTTTCCCTGCAACGAGTGTGCCAAGGCGATCATCCAGTCAGGTATCCGCGAGGTCATCTATTTACAAGACAAGTATGCCGATACCGATTCAGTCATTGCGTCCAAGCGGATGTTTGATATGACGGGGGTTACATACCGTCCATTTGTTTCCCAGAAGAAATCCGTGACACTGGAGCTGTAAGCGATGAAAACGGTATTGATCACAGGAGCGTCTCGCGGCATCGGTGCGGCGACGGCGCGCCTGTTTGCACAAAACGGCTACGCCGTCGCGGTGAACTACCGCGCGGACAAGGCGGGTGCGGAGGCGCTGGTGGCGGAGATCACCGCCGCAGGCGGTGATGCGTTTGCGGTGTGTGCCGATGTGGCGGACGCTGCGGCTGTCGATGCCATGGCACAGGCAGTGCTCGTGCGATGGGGGCATATCGACGTGCTGATCCACAACGCCGGTATCGCTAGGCAAGTGTTATTGACCGATACCACACCCGAGGATTGGCGGTGTATGATGGGCGTGCATCTGGACGGTGCGTACCATTGTGCCCATGCCTTGGTGCCGTCGATGGTGCGCCGTCACAGCGGCTCGATCCTGACGGTGTCCTCAATGTGGGGTGAGGTCGGTGCGTCCTGCGAGGTGGCATATTCTGCCGCCAAGGCAGGCCTTATCGGCTTTACAAAAGCACTGGCAAAGGAGCTTGGCCCGTCGGGTATCCGCGTCAACTGTGTGACCCCGGGCGTCATTGATACGGCGATGTGTGCGACGCTGGATGAGGATACCCGCGCGGCACTGGCGGAGGAAACACCGCTCGGTCGGCTCGGTACACCCGAGGAGGTGGCGGAAGCGCTGCTGTTTCTGGCTTCGGAGAAGGCGGCGTTTATCACCGGTCAGGTGCTTGGCGTCAGTGGTGGCTTTGTGATTTAATCGGAGTGGAAATTAAAAAGATCCACCCTTGTGTCAGGGTAGATCTTTTTTGTTACAGCACTTGGTTGATGGCGAGTATCATGCCGTTTTCATCGTAGAACAGATGCGTTGAAGCGGCTTTCGTACCGAAGCCCATACCGAGAAATACCGTGCCGCCTTCGTAGGTGAAACTCAAGGCACGTACGGGGTAGGAGAAGCGGAATACCTCGGTGTAGTCCACGCCGTCTGTTGTCATCTGCAGCGAGTTGTAAAAGGCGGCGTTGCCTTCGTCAGTGGTGTATTCCTCACTGCACAGGACGTACAGCTTATCACCGATGACGCGTAGGTCGTTGACCTCGGGATCGCCGCCCAGGGTGATCGCTTCGGCTGTGATCATATCCGCTGTGCGGTAGAAATTGCCGTTTGTGATATATTGGTATCCCTTGTATTCCACGCGCTGGTGGAAGTGGGTGTAGGTATTTCGACGGCTGAAGCTCATCTGCTTGATCATATCGCTGTGCCAGACGAATTTTTCACCGTCATAACGATAGATCTCGCGGTAAGAGGGTTTCCCACTTTCCGAAAGGGAGAAGTAGGCGTACAGTTCGCCCTTCAGTGTGAAGAAATCGTACACGCGCACATAGGTGTATCCCGTGGTATCCACCGGCACGCCATTTTTATACATCTCGACAGGCGCCCATGTTTCTTCGTCGGTGGTGACGAGAATGGGATTGCAGCCCTCTTTGGCGCCGAGGCCGGCGAAGAGCTTGCCGTCGTATTTGACGATGTCGAAATTATGCGCGGCGTTGGGGTGTCCTAATATGGTTTCCCATTCTGTACCGTCAAGACGGTAATAGGTGCCCATATCCCACGAGGATTTCGGGTCGACACCGGGAATGTACATCTTGCTGTCGATGATGTTGAAGCGAGTGATCTGTTCGTCCGGCAAAATGGTATCGATCTCCCAGATTTTCTTATCAAAATCGTAGTACCAGACACTGACGGGACCTGCATTTGTGTCATAATTACCGCTGGCAACGTATAATCGACCGTTATACATTTCCACATCCCAAGGGTTACGCATAACACCACCGCTGAAGTAGCTCTGCTCCACAGCGACACCCATCTCTGTGTAAAGCTGTCCCTCGGTGGACGGAACCATGGATGGCACAGTGGTAGGTGTCTGTGACGGGGCGGTGGTACTACCGATATGTTGATCACTACTGCAAGCGGTGGTAATCAGCATCATTGTGATGACCAACAGTAAAGCGACGAGATGTTTCATAACAACTGCTCCTTTCCCTTGTGTGGCATCATACCATAGTACTTTACAAAATGCAAGCAAACGTCTTGCGTAATTAATCTGCGAATGATAACGTGTTTTTTTTTCATACTAACGGGAGAGAGGTGATGGCAGTGCAAGAACGATTGATGCGCGGCGCCGGTATTTTACTGCCTATCGGCAGTTTGCCGTCGGAATACGGTGTCGGTTCACTTGGTGCCGAGGCGTTTCGGTTTGTGGATTTTTTAAGTGAGGCGGGGCAGAGCTATTGGCAGATCTTGCCTGTTGGCCCCACCGGCTACGGAGACAGCCCGTACCAGTCCTTTTCCGCGTTTGCGGGCAATCCGTATTTTATTGATCTGGAGCTGCTAGCCGAGCAGGGATTGCTGACGGAGGAGGAACTTGCCGATGCCAAGCTGCCTGCCGAGGTGATTCCGTACGAGCGGTTATATTATACCCGTTTTACCGTGCTTCGCCGGGCGGCAGAGCGTTTTGTGGACACACCCGAGTTTCTTGCCTTTTGCCGGCGTGAGGCAGCATGGTTGGATGATTATGCGCTGTATATGTCCCTGAAGGGTCAGCACGGAGAACGTGAATGGATGCTGTGGGACAAGCCGTTGCGACAGCGAGAGACGCAGGCGATTGCGCAAAGCCGCAAGGAGTTTGCAGCGGACGTGCGCTTCTGGCAGTGCTGTCAATATTGGTTCTTCTGTCAATGGGCAGCGCTGAAAGCGTATGCCAACGAGTGTGGTATACAACTCATCGGTGACATCCCGATCTACGTGGCACAGGACAGCGCCGACGTATGGGCACATCCCGAGCTGTTTGAATTGAATGACGACGGGTATCCTACTCGTGTGGCCGGTGTGCCGCCGGATTATTTTTCCGAGGATGGACAGCTGTGGGGTAATCCGTTGTATCGCTATGACCGTATGGCAGAGGATGGCTATGCGTGGTGGCGAGCGCGGATGACGGCGTGTGCGCGACTGTACAATGTGGTGCGGATCGATCATTTCATCGGGATGGCACGGTATTTTGCGATCCCTGCCTCCTGTAAGACTGCCAAAGGCGGCACGTGGCAGAAGGGGCCGGGCAAGGCGCTGACCGATGCGCTGGACAGCGTGCGAGGGGAAACACGGATTTTGGCAGAGGACCTGGGCGTGTTGCATCCGTCGGTACGGCGGTTGCGTTCCCGTGCCGGCTATCCGGGTATGAAGGTGCTACTGTTTGCGTTTGAAAGTGGGCCGGATAACGAGTATTTGCCGCATCATTACGAGAAAAACTGTGTCGTCTACGGCGGCACACACGATAATGAAACGGCGGTGGGCTTTGGTCGCCGCCTGCGCGGTGAGCCGCGCCGTTTCCTGATGGATTATCTGCACATTCGCCGTATGAGTGATCTGCCGCGGGCGCTGCTTCGCGCGGCGTACGCCAGCGTGGCGGATGTGGCGATCTTTCAGATGCAGGATATTTTGGCGTTGGATGACAGCGCCCGTATGAATACGCCGTCCACTTTAGGGGGAAACTGGCAGTGGCGATTGCTGTCGGAGCAGCTGACCGAGCCCTTAAGCGCGGAGCTGCGGCAGCTTGTGCGACTCTACGGTAGGGAAAGGAACAGGAAATGATGGAGCATACCTTTGAACAGGAGATACAGACCGTTCTGCATTACGATGCTCACACCACCATCGAAAACGCCACGGCGAAGCAGCTGTATAATGCGGTGTCCAAGGCGGCGATGGCACGTCTGCAGGAGCGCTGGGAGCAGCCCAAGGAGGGGAAACGCGCAGCGTATTTTTCGGCGGAGTTTTTGGTGGGCCGCGTTGTGGAAGCCAATTTGCTTGGTATGGAGCTGCTTGCCGAAACGCGCGAACTGCTCGCGGCTCACGGCGTCAGCACGACGGTTTTTGAAGAGATTGAAGATGCGGCGCTCGGCAACGGCGGCTTGGGACGGTTGGCGGCGTGCTTCCTCGATTCCGCCGCGACCCACGGCATCCCTCTGGACGGCTACGGTATCCGCTATCGCTACGGGCTGTTCCGTCAGTCGTTTGAGAACGGCTTTCAGCAGGAGCAGGCCGACGATTGGACGGCGTTCGGTGATCCGTGGTCAGTGCGCCGCGAGGAGCAGCGTGTCCGCATTCATTTTGCAGATGAGGATGTGTGGGCGGTGCCGTACGATAGCCCGGTGATCGGCTATGGCGGCGAGACGGTTAACACTCTGCGCCTGTGGCAGGCAGAGGCGTTGAATGCCTTTGATTTTACACTGTTTAACGAGCAAAAATACGAAAAGGCCGTGCGGGCGCGCAATAAAGCGGAGCGTATTTCCGCAGTGCTGTATCCCAACGATGATACCGACGCGGGGAAGAAGCTGCGCCTGAAACAGCAGTATTTCTTCTCCAGCGCGTCGCTGCAGGACATTCTGCGGCGGTATAAGGCGCACTACGGCGACGATTTTTCGCAACTGCCCGATGCGTACGCGATCCAACTGAACGATACGCACCCCACTGTGGCGATCCCCGAATTGCTACGACTGCTCGTTGAGGAGGAGGGGCTGCCGTTCGATACTGCGCTGAAGCTCGCACGGCGCACCTTTGCGTATACCAATCACACCATCATGCCGGAGGCACTGGAAAAGTGGAGTATCAAGCTGTTCCGCGCGGTGCTGCCGCAGGTGTATCGCTATGTGGTGCGGCTGCAGAAGGCGCTCGAAGCGGAATTGGCGCATAAAGGCATCACGGACGTCACGCCCTATGCGATCGTTGACGGGGAGCGCATCCACATGGCACGCATGGCGATCTTTGCGACCCATTCGACCAACGGGGTTGCGCGTTTGCACACCGAACTGCTCAAGACCAGCGCTTTGCCGGAGTGGTATGCGCTGTATCCTGAGCGGTTTCAGAACAAGACCAACGGTATCACGCAGCGCCGCTTCCTGGCGCTTGCCAACCCCGAGCTTGCCCAGCTTATCACCGATACCATCGGTAATCGCTGGCTGACCGAGCTGGATGCGCTGACGGCACTTGAGCCGTACGGTGACGATCCTGCGTTTTTGAACAAGCTGCTCGACATCCGCGGCCGCAATAAGCAGCGTCTGGCGGCGTATATCCGCGAGCGCGAGGGCGTGGAGCTACGTCAGGACTTTTTGCTAGACGTGCAGATCAAGCGACTGCATGAGTACAAGCGGCAGCTGCTCAACGCTTTTGCGGTGTTGGATACCTATTTTGCACTCAAGGACGGCACTATCACCGAGTTTATGCCGACCGCATATCTGTTCGGCGCGAAGGCAGCGCCCGGCTACTTCCGCGCCAAGGGTATTATCAAGTTTATCAACGCGATTGCGGAAATGATCGATAGCGATCCCGAGGTGCGTGATCGGATGCAGGTCATTTTTGTGTCTAACTACAACGTTTCGTACGCTGAAAAGCTCGTTCCTGCGGCAGATGTATCCGAGCAGATCTCCACCGCCGGTACGGAGGCATCGGGTACGGGTAATATGAAGTTTATGCTCAACGGTGCGGTAACGCTCGGCACCTATGATGGTGCGAACATCGAGATCGTGGAGCAGGCGGGCGAAGAGAACAACTATATTTTCGGCGCGCGTGTGGAGGAACTGGATGCACTGCGGGAGATTTACGATCCCAAAGCTCTGCTCGCACGGCAACCGCGGCTGAAGCGTGTGGTGGATACCCTCATCGACGGTACCTTCGATGACGGCGGCACGGGGATGTTCCGTGAACTGTACACCTCGCTGACCGAGGGGGCAAGCTGGCACCGGCCGGATCAGTATTTCCTACTGCACGATTTTTCTTCGTACTGCGAGGCGCGTCTGCGTGTGAACCGTGACTACCGTGACCGCGAAGCATTTGCTCGCAAGGGACTGATGAACATCGCCCACGCGGGTAAATTCTCCAGCGACCGCACTGTTCGCGAATATGCGACGCAAATCTGGGGTATCTGATCTGTATAAATTCCGTTTTCCGTTCTCATACTATAGCCGAGGGAAACCGTATCGGTTGCCCTCGGCTATTTCTATGTAAAGAGAGGGAAACCGGATGAAATTGCTCAGAAAAGCAGGAGCGCTGCTGACGTCGGCTGTGCTGTTGCTGTCGCTGGCGGCGTGCAGCCGCGAAAACGGCGAGGTCAGCGAGGGCGCTGTCAACCTCAAGGTGTGGGGTGCGCAGGAGGATCAGGAAATGCTGAAAGAGATGGTGGAGGATTTTAAAAAGGCCAATCCGAACACCACGTACAATATCACCTTCGGTGTGGTGGGTGAAAAGGATACGCAGACCAAGCTGATGGAGGATCCGTCAGCTGCCGCCGATGTGTTTGCGTTCCCCGATGACCAGCTTGGAGATATGGTTAGCGCGGGCGTGTTGTATGAGATCACGCTGAATAAGGGGAAGGTCACCTCGGAAAACAGCGAGGGGTCGGTTGCGGCGGCAACGCGCAACGGTAAGCTGTACGCCTATCCGATGACCGCGGACAACGGGTATTTTTTGTACTATGATAAGAGTCTGGTGTCTGCAGACGACGTCAAGACGCTGGATGGGTTGCTGGATGCGGCACAGGCGAAGGGAAAAAAGGTGCTGATGGATGTCTCCAACGGCTGGTACGTGGCGTCCTTTTTCCTGAGTGCGGGCGGTACGCTGGATGTTAAGAACGGTAAGCAGACCTGTGATTTCAATAATGCACAGGGCGTTGCCGCGGGTGAAGCGGTCAAGCGGTTCTGCGAGCATCCCGCGTTTATTACCGGTGAAGATGCCATTCTGACAGGCGGCATCGGTAACACCATCGCCGCAGGCGTATCCGGCACCTGGACGGCGGAGGCGATCAGGGAAAAGCTGGGGGATAACTACGCTGCTGTCAAGTTACCGACCTTTACACTAAACGGCAAGCAGGTGCAGATGAAGAGTTTTGCGGGCTATAAACTGATGGGAGTCAACACCGCGACCAAGCATCCGAAGGAAGCGATGAAGCTGGCGGAGTTTCTGACCAATGAGGAAAACCAGCTGAAGCGGTTTGAGGAGCGGGAGATGGGCCCTTCCAATACCAAGGCAGCGTCCAATGAAAAGGTGAAGGCTAACGTGGCGCTGGCGGCACTTGCCGAGCAGAATCAGCACGGTGTCAGCCAAGCAAACGTACTGAATACGACGTGGGATCCGTTAGAGGCGTTCGGTACGGCGATGGAGACCAAGGATCACAGCAAAACGGTCAAGCAATATCTCGATATTATGGTATCGCAGATGGCGTCATAACAACGGAGCGGCAAAGGGGGCTGCCATGGATTACAAGGATTTTACGCAGGTACATCCCGTCCGAACGCGGGCGGGAAGTGTTCGTCGGGGCTTGTTGGCAGTCCCCCGATCGATCGGCACACTGTTGAAGATCGCGCTTCGCAGTATTTTGAACAGTCTGCGGTGGGTCGGCAGACAACTTGCGGGTGTCGGTCGCGCCGCAAAGCACGGTGACTCGCGTACGCGGCTGACGTTTCTCATAATGGGTGCCGGTTCGCTGCTGCGCGGACAGTGGGGGCGCGGGCTGCTGTATCTGCTCGTTCAGGTCGGGTATTTCGCCTATATGCTGCTGTTCGGATGGGGCTATGTCAGTGAACTGGGCACGCTGGGTACGGCGACACAGCAAAAGGTGTTTGACGAAGCCGAGGGTATCTACATCTACACCCAGGGCGATAATTCCATGCAGATTTTGCTGTTCGGTGTGCTGTCCGTTGTGCTGACGCTGGTGTATGTTTATCTCTACTTTCACAGCCTCCGTGCCGCCTACCGGGCACAGCGGCGTGTGACAGAGGGGAAGCCGCTTGAGACGTTTCGCGAGGATCTGCACGCACTGAAGGACCGTCGGTATCATATCAGCCTGCTGACACCGCCGATCTTGCTCGTTGTGACGTTTACACTGCTGCCGCTCCTGTTTATGGTGCTGATCGCGTTTACCAATTTCGATAAAACGCATCAGCCGCCGGGCAATCTGTTCACGTGGGTGGGACTTGAC
>JAGBFF010000078.1 GCA_017936615.1 Clostridia bacterium
CCACTCCGATACGCTGGAGGTCATGGTGGAAATGACACCGGATATGTTCTCCGATGCATTGAGTAAGATCGGTGAACTGGAGAAGTCGCTGGTGGCGGCGCTCAAAACGATGCTTGGTATCTACGCCAAGGTCACGCTGGTGGCTCCCAAGACCATCGCACGCAGCGAGGGCAAAGCGGTTCGTGTCGTTGACAAACGCAAAATTTGATAACAAAAGCCGTGAGACAGTGCGTGTCTCACGGCTTTTTTGTCACAGATCGTCGGCATCCTGCTCGGGGGCTTCGCCATCCTGTGCGTTGCCGGTGTAGCTGCCCAGAATGTCCGATAAAACTTCACCGCGCCCTTGTTCGACCATGGCGTGTACGCTGTTCGCCACGGTATCAGATAAACGCGCTCGGATACGGCGATGTGTCTTTTTATTCATCATATACCACTCCCAATTACAGTATCGGGAGTAGTATGTGCGCTATTCCTCAACGATATACGGACGGACCTGCTCTAGGATGCGTAGGCTGAGTGTGACGGTCATTTTGAGCCCGGATTCGCAGTATTCCTCCGTTTCGACCGCGCCTTCACGGCGGCACAGTCCGGCAAGTGCTCCTTTATCGAAGGGGAGAAGCAGATGCACGCGGCGACGGTCGGGCGGCAGTGCGTCTGCTACGTGTTCCAACAAGCGTTCAATGCCGCCGCCCGTTATGGCGCTGATACACAGTGGCTCGCTTCCATCCGGCTCCAAAGCAGGAAGCGCGGCGGGACGGTCGCATTTATTAAACACCGTCAGCACCGGCCGATCACCGCGGCCGAGCTGTTGAAGCAGGTCACGCGTGACGGCAAGATGTTCTGCAGCCTCGGGGCTGGAAATATCGCAAAGGTTAAGAATAACATCGGCTTCGGCGGCTTCTTCCAACGTGGAACGGAACGCATCGACGAGGTGGTGGGGCAAACGCCGTACCAGACCGACGGTATCAATGAGAAGCACGGTGCGGCCGTCCGGCAGCTTGAGGGCACGCGCAGTGGTGTCTAACGTAGCAAAGAGCTTGTCCTCTGCCAACACGCCGGCAGAGGTCAGGCGGTTCATCAACGTGGATTTGCCGGCGTTGGTGTAGCCGACGATCGCCACGGTTTGTACGCTGTCCTTGCGGCGGCGTTCCCGACGCAGCAGGCGTTGCTGCTCGACAGCTTCCAACTGCTGGCGCAATGCCTGAATACGCCGACGGATGTGACGGCGGTCGCTTTCCAGCTTGGTTTCACCGGGGCCGCGGGTGCCGATGCCGCCGCCTAATCGGGACAGCGACGTACCCTGCCCCGCCAAGCGCGGCAGCAGGTATTGCAGTTGTGCAAGTTCCACCTGAAGACGACCCTCGGCGGAACGGGCGCGCGCTGCAAAAATATCAAGGATCAGCATCGTACGATCCACGACGCGGCAGGGAAGAGCATCCTCCAGATTACGCTGCTGTGTTGCGGTCAGCTCGCGGTCGAAGATGACAAGATCGGCTTCGTTGGCTTCGGCGATCTGCGCCAGCTCTTCCAGACGGCCGCTGCCGAGGCAGGTAGCCTTATCAGGGGATTCGCGCTTTTGAACCATCCGCCCGAGTACATCCGCACCGGCGGTATCGGCGAGCTCCTCCAACTCATCCAAGGAAACTTCCACGTCGAAATCGCCGGTATCGATCGACACCAGCAGTGCACGTTCGCGCTCGTTTTCGGTTTCCGGTTCCTCTGTAAACGCCATAGTATCACCTCGCTTTTGGCTGCTTTTGATAGTATACCAAAAAACTTTGTGAATTGTCCATAGTGCAGCGCCTGTTATGTGTAAAAATTTCTTCATGAAATTTAAAAATTTTTGTTTTCATGTGTCGAAAAGTGTGCTACAATGGAAACGAACAAACTACGCGGAGAGGAATGGGAACACTATGGCACAGGAAATTGCAAGCGAAAAGATCTTTTCAATGCCGAATCAGGTAGCGCCGCTGAGCGTTATCGCACAGCCCGGCACGGAGGAGCTGGCCTCGAAGATCAACTACTATCTGACGGATTGGGCGGCAAAAGCCGGCGTACCGAAGGAAACGTTTTTGATCGAAGCGGAATGCCCGCGCTTTTCGTCCGGCGACGGCAAGGGTCTTATCAAGGAAAGCATTCGTGGCGACGATCTGTTTATTCTTGTCGATGTCGGCAACTACAACGTCAAGTATAATATCTTCGGTCAGCAGAACTGCATGTCGCCGGACGATCACTTCCAGGATCTCAAGCGTATCATTCAGGCGGCGGGCGGCAAAGCGCACCGTATCAACGTCATCATGCCCATCCTGTTCGGTGGCAGACAGCATCGCCGCAACTACCGCGAGTCGCTGGATTGCGCCGTTGCACTGCAGGAGCTGGAGCGTATGGGTGTTGCCAACATCATCACCTTTGATGCGCACGATGCCCGCGTGCAGAACGCGGTGCCGCTAATGGGCTTTGACAATATTATTCCCTCGTACCAGACCCTGAAGGCCATGTTCCGTAAGTATCCCGATCTCCGTCCGGATAATATGATGATCGTCAGCCCTGACGAAGGCGCGATCAATCGCAATATGTTCTATGCGTCCACGCTGGGCGTCGATCTTGGTATGTTCTACAAGCGCCGTGACTACGCGCACGTTGTCAACGGGCGCAACCCCATCGTTGCTCACGAGTATCTCGGTAATTCGGTGGAGGGCAAGGACGTCTTTATCGCTGACGACATCATCTCCTCCGGTGAATCCATGCTGGATATCGCTTATGAACTCAAGAAACGCAAGGCAAATCGCATCTTCTGCTATGCGACCTACTCGATCTTTACCAACGGCTTGGAGAAGTTCGATAAAGCGTATGAGGAAGGCTATATTGCCGGCGTACTCGGCACCAACCTGACCTACCGTTCGGACGAGCTTAAAAAGCGTGAATGGTTCTGCGAGGTAGACGTTTCCAAATATATTGCTTACTTCATTGCGTCGCTCAACCACGATATGTCAGTCACTCGCCTGATCGATCCCCACGACAAGATCAAGAAGCTGCTCGCCGAGCACAAGTAATTCCCACAAGGAAAGCCGCCCTTTTTAGCGAAGGGCGGCTTTTTACGTTTGCAGCAGCCGACAACGATTGTGCGCACGAAGCTGAGTATTCCGACGAATAACGAGAGGGAGATTGACATATTTACGCCCTAAGACTGCATAAGTTGTTAGCGTATAGGGAGGGGTTCGTATGAAATGGATCAAAAGAGCCGTGCCGATCGCACTATGTGTCGCGTTGCTGTTATCACAGCCGGTCAGTGCAGCTTCGCTTATCACCGAAACGGAATCAGGAATGACCGCAGCGGAGTCGATGGCGTTGGAGACGCCGCCCGAGTTTGATGACGCACTTCCCGTTGCCGCTACGGCATCCTCGCTGGAGATAGGCGGCAAGTCTGCGATCTTGATGGATATCACCTCCGGTACGGTGCTGTATGAGAAAAACGTTCACGAGAAGCTCCCCATCGCCTCGGTCACCAAGGTGATGACGTTGCTTTTAGTAATGGAGGCGTTGGATACGGGTCGCATTTCGCTGGACGATGCGGTGACCTGTTCGTCCGAGGCGGCATCGATGGGTGGCTCGCAGATCTGGCTCGAGCCGGGTGAGATCATGTCGGTACACGATCTGATCAAAGCCGCGGCAGTCGTTTCCGCCAACGATGCCTGTGCGGCACTGGCGGAGCATATCGACGGCTCGATCGAAAGCTTTGTAGAGCATATGAACGCCCGCGCCGCCGAGCTTGGAATGAACGATACGCTGTTTTTGGACTGCAGCGGTCTCAACGATGAGGCACACTCCAGCGCCTACGATGTGGCACTGATGTCCTGCGAGTTGATGAAGCATCCGCTGATCAAGCAGTATACCACGATCTGGATGGACAGTTTGCGTGACGGTCAATCGCAGCTCGTCAATACCAACAAACTGATTCGGTTCTACAAAGGCGCGACGGGCCTCAAAACCGGTACCACGTCGACGGCGGGCCACAATCTGTCGGCAACGGCGGAGCGTGACGGGCTTTCGCTGGTTGCGGTGATCCTTGGCTGTTCCACCACCGACGAACGCTTCGGCGGTGCGAGAAAGATGTTGGACTACGGTTTTGCGCATTACAGCCTGTACACACCGCAGATCGATGCGGCACAGTTAAAACCGATTACCGTTCTGCGCGGTGTGGAGACCAAGGTAGCGACCTACGCCGAAATGCCGAAACCGATGCTGATGAAAAAAGGTGACGAGAAACGCGTGACCTGCACCGTCGAGCTGGCGTCAGATTTGGAGGCACCGGTCGAGCTTGGGCAGATCGTGGGTAAGGTACGCCTGATGCGTGACGGGGAAGAGCTGGCAGCGTATCCCGTTTATGCCAAAACCGCAATCGAACGGTTGGGCTTCGGTGAGTGCTTCAAGCGCTTGTTCAGCGCCTTGTGCGGTTGATTTTTGGGCGAACCTCTGCTGAAAAGCAGAGGTTCGCCTGTTTTTTTCAAAATATTTCAAAAAAACGCAAAAGAATTTCCAAGTTATCGGTTGCAATCGACGCGTGAATATAGTAAAATAGATTCAAAGAAATCCAAGCAACACGGAGGATCAGTATGGCAACTACATTGGATATTCGCCATCTCGAAGGGTTTGTGCGTGAGCACGAGCTGTCGGGTATGCAGGCGCAGGTCACCGCCGCCCACAAGATGCTGCACGACGGCACCGGTATGGGAAATGATTTTCTCGGTTGGCTGACCCTGCCTACGAACTATGATAAAGAAGAGTTTGTCCGTATTCAGGCGGCGGCAGAGCGGATTAAGCAGGATACCGATGTGTTCATCGCTATTGGTATCGGCGGCTCGTATCTGGGAGCACGCGCGGTCATCGAGTTTCTGAAGTCCCCTTTGTATAACAACCTGAAAAAGGATACGCCGGACGTCTATTTCGCCGGCAATAACATCAGTGCTTCCGCCTTGAACGAGCTGCTCAGCCTGTGCGAGGGTAAGCGTGTTTCCATCAACGTGATCTCCAAGTCCGGCACCACCACGGAGCCGGCGATCGCCTTCCGTGTATTCCGTGATTATCTGGAAAAAACGGTCGGTGCAGAGGAGGCCCGTCGTCGTATTTATGTCACGACCGACAAGGCGCGCGGCACGTTGAAGGGCCTTGCGGATCGCGAGGGCTATGAGACTTTCGTTGTGCCGGATGACGTGGGTGGCCGTTTCTCGGTGCTGACGGCTGTGGGATTGTTGCCCATCGCCGTGGCAGGGTGTGACATTGCCGAACTGATGGCGGGTGCCGCTGAAGCGCAGGCAGCACTCACCGATCCGTCGATCGAGAATAACGATTGCTACAAGTACGCTGCACTGCGGAACATCCTGCTCCGCAAGGGCCGCGCTGTGGAACTGATGGTCAGCTACGAGCCGCGTTACGCGATGATGGCAGAGTGGTGGAAGCAGCTGTACGGTGAAAGCGAGGGCAAAGACGGCAAGGGCTTGTTCCCGGCGTCGGTCGTGTTTTCCACCGATCTGCATTCACTGGGTCAGTTTGTACAGGACGGCTCTAACATCCTGACCGAGACCGTCGTGCTGATCGACAAATCCCCGGTCGAGGTTGTCATTCAGGAGGATCCCGAAAATGTGGACGGTTTGAATTTCTTGACCGGCCGCACGATGGAGGAGATCAACCGTAAGGCGTATGAGGGTACGGTTTTGGCGCATACCGATGGCGGCACGCCCAATATGGTGCTGCACGTGCCCTGCGTGTGTGAAAAAGAACTCGGCTACCTGCTGTATTTCTTTGAAAAAGCCTGTGCGATCTCGGGATATATGCTGGGCGTTAACCCGTTCGATCAGCCCGGTGTTGAGGCGTACAAGAAGAACATGTTTGCTCTGCTGGGCAAGCCCGGTTATGAGGAGCAAAAGGCGGCGCTGGAACAGCGCTTGGGACGGTAAGTTGGCAGTTGCCGCCGCAAGGCGGTGAATATAGACTGGGAGGAATGAAAATGATTACTTTGATTCTTGGCAAAAAGGGCTCCGGCAAGACGAAGAAGTTGCTCGACATGTGCAACGAGGCTGTTGCACAGACGAAGGGCAATGTGGTCTTCATCGAAAAGGACACGACCCTTACTTATAACCTTAGCCATAAGGTGCGTTTGGTGGCGGCTGACGAATACGCTATTCGTGGCTTCGACAACTTCTACGGCTACATTGCCGGTATGTGCGCGGGTAACTACGACATTACCGATATTTTCGTTGATTCCACGCTGAAGATCAGCGGCGGTATTGACGGTCTTCTCACCTTCGTTGAGAAACTGAAGGCGCTCAGCGACATGGCAGACACCAACGTGGTGATGTCGGTGTCCGCGGATCCCAGCGAGATTCCTGAGGAAATCGCTCATCTGGCGCGCGAGATCTGATCCTTAAAAAACACGGACGGAGCGTCGGAAACGGCGCTCCGTATCCTTGAGTCAAGGGAATAAGCCGAAACGGTCATTCTTTTTGTCAACCTTTGCGGATTTCGTAAAAAAATGGTTGACAAATGAGGCTTGTCTCGATATAATATTTTGCGTGACTATTGAGGTGAAATATGCTTCTGCAACTTAAGTCGCTGTTTCTCGGTGAAACGGAACATCTGCCGATCGATTGCGAGTTGGATCTTTCCGGCGTGGAATGGAGCGGTGGGTATCCCTTTCGGGACCCGGTCAAGGTGAAGGGCCAGATCAAACTGTCCGCAGGCGTAGTAACGCTCACAGCAGAGGTACGGTACCGTTACAACGGTACGTGTGACCGCTGTATGCGTGATATCAGCCGCGAGCAGTTGCTGTACATGGAGCATATTCTTGTAGTTTCCCTCAATCACGAGGATAATGACAGCTTTGTCCTGTTGGAGAACTATCAGCTTCCGCTGGATGCTCTGGTGGAAGAGGATCTCATTCTGGACCAGCCGTCGAAGGTGTTGTGCAGCGAAGAATGCCGCGGTCTTTGCCCTATGTGCGGTAAGGATCTCAACGAGGGACTGTGCGGCTGCCGTCAGGAGACGGTAGATCCCCGCTTGGCAGCATTACAGCAATTGCTGGATTAGTTTTTTGAGTATGTTAAGGAGGTGCTGACGATGGCGGTACCGAAGAGAAAGAGCTCCAAGGCACGTCGTGACAAGAGACGCAACAATGTTTGGAAGACTACGGCTCCCGAACTGGTGAAATGCCCGCAGTGCGGCGCATACAAACGCCCGCACCGTCTTTGCGGGGCTTGCGGCTATTACAACGGCAGACAGATCGTCAAGGTTGAGGAGTAAGCAGACCCACCGGTCAATATGCCCCCAATCAAGGAAGAATAGAGGGTGCGTCCCGGTTGGGCCGCACCCTTTGTTTTTGGAGGAAGTGCCTTATGGCGGTAACGATCACGGGAGTGGTGTCGGGCAGCCCGGCAGCGAAAAAAAGAATACACGCCGGTGATCGTTTGGTATCGGTGAACGGTAAGCCGATCGTCGACGTACTGGATTATCGCTTTTACGAGGTGGAGGAACGCCTGACGCTGGAACTGGAAACCCCAAAAGGCCTCCGCACCGTCAAGCTGCATAAGCCGGAGTATGCCGATATCGGTTTGGAGTTTGAAACGTATTTGATGGATAAGCAGCACACCTGCCGCAATCAGTGCGTTTTCTGTTTCATCGATCAGATGCCTCCCGGTATGCGGGATAGCTTGTATTTCAAGGATGACGACAGTCGGCTATCCTTCCTGTTTGGCAACTATATCACCCTGACGAACCTATCGGAGCATGAAATCGAGCGGATCATTGATTTGCATATCACACCGATCAATATTTCGGTGCATACGACCAATCCCGAACTGCGCTGTCGGATGATGAATAACCGTTTTGCCGGTGAAACACTGGGGTTGCTCAAGCGTTTTGCCGACGCAGGAATCCACATGGATTGTCAGCTGGTGCTGTGTCCCGGTTGGAATGACGGAGAAGAACTGCAGCGCAGTATGCGTGATCTGGCGGCGTTGGCACCGGCAGTCGAAAGTGTGGCGGTGGTTCCTGTCGGGCTTACTAAATACCGCGACGGCTTGACGCCGCTTCGCCCGTTTACGGCGGAGGAGGCGCGTGTCGTGGTGGATGCGGTGGAAAGCTTCGGTGACGAGCAGCTGAAAACTGTCGGTACACGACTGATCTATCCGGCGGACGAATGGTACATCAAGGCGGGACGCCCCATCCCGAACGAGGCGTTTTACGAGGAAATGGCGCAGTTGGAAAACGGCGTCGGCATGTCGGCGTTGATGCGCGCACAGTTCACGGAAGCTATGGAGCAGTGTGAAGCGACTTCCGTTGCCGGAACGGATACCGTGCTGGTGACCGGTATTGCGGCAGAACCGCTGATGCGGGAAATGGTGGAATTGGCAGTGCAGAAGTATCCGGCCATCCGTGCCCGCGTACTGGCGATTCGCAATGACTTTTTCGGAGATACCATCACCGTTGCAGGTCTGGTAACCGGCAGCGATCTTAAGACACAGTTGAGCGGCGTCGTGTGTGAACGTGTGCTTGTCCCAGATGTGATGCTGCGGCATGAGCAGGACCGTTTCTTGGACGACGTAACTCCGGAAGAATTGGAACAGACGCTCGGTGTCCGCGTACAGGTGGTTTCCGCAGACGGTGCTTCGCTGTTGGAAGCACTGTTTGAGTAATCCCAACGAGGTGAGAATATGGCGAAGCCCGTCGTGGCGGTGGTTGGCCGCCCTAACGTGGGTAAATCCACATTGTTTAATAAGTTGATCGGTAAGCGGCTGTCCATCGTTAAGGACACGCCGGGCGTTACGCGCGACCGTATTTTGTCGCCCTGTGAATGGCGCGGCCGCACGTTTTTGTTGGTGGATACGGGCGGTATCGAGCCGCATTCGGACGATATCATTCGGTCCCAGATGCGTCGGCAGGCACAGCTTGCTATTGAGCAGGCGGATGTGATCGTGCTGGTAACGGATCTGCAGGCAGGTGTGACCGCCAACGACGCCGACGTGGCAGTGATGCTGCAAAAAAGTGGCAAACCGGTGGTGCTGTGTGTCAACAAATGTGATCGTATCGGCGCGCCGCCTGCGGAATTTTATGAATTTTATAATTTGGGACTGGGTGATCCCATCGGGGTATCGTCGCTTCACGGCACCGGCACCGGTGATCTGCTGGATGCGGTGTTTGAGTACCTTCCTGCTGAGGAAGAACCGGAGGAAGAAAGCGACGTGATCAAGGTCGCGGTGATTGGTAAGCCCAACGCCGGCAAATCCTCGCTTGTCAACAAATTGGCAGGGGAGGAGCGCAGCATCGTTTCGGATATTGCCGGTACGACCCGTGACGCGATCGATACCGAAATCGAGACCTCCCACGGCAAGTTCCTGCTGATCGATACGGCGGGTCTCCGTCGGCGAAGCCGCGTGGACGATGCCATCGAGAAATACAGTATTCTGCGCGCGGAAATGGCAGTAGAGCGTGCGGATGTGTGTGTCATCCTTATCGACGGTACCGAAGGCTTTACCGAGCAGGACAGCAAGGTAGCCGGTATTGCCCACGAAAAAGGCAAGGCGTGTATCATTGCGGTGAATAAGTGGGACGCGGTGGAAAAGGATGACCGCACCATGAATCTGACACGCAAAAAGCTGGAAAACGACTTCAGCTTCATGGCATATGCACCGTTCATTTTCGTTTCCGCCAAGACCGGTCAGCGATTAGAACGTTTGCTGGAGCTGATTAAGTATGTGAACGAGCAAAACGCGATGCGTGTATCGACGGGTGCGCTAAACGACGTGTTGGCGCAGGCAACAGCGCGCGTTCAGCCTCCGACAGACAAAGGACGACGTCTGAAGATCTATTACGTAACGCAGCCGTCTACCCGCCCGCCGACGTTTGTGTTTTTTGTAAATCGTGCGGACCTGTTCCATTTTTCATATCAGCGTTATCTGGAAAACCAATTGCGTGAGACCTTTGGATTTGAGGGCACACCGATTCGGTTTATCATTCGTGAACGAGGCGACAAGAGCGGTAAGTAAAGGAGAGAAGCTCGTATGTTCCTGTTTTTACAAAATAGCTGGCTGGCGATGCTGCTGGCAGCGGTGATTGCTTATCTACTCGGCAGTGTCAGCTTTGCGATCATTGTAACACGGTGTTTCACCGGTAAGGATATCCGAACCTATGGGAGCGGCAATGCCGGCGCGACGAACGTGCTTCGTTCGCAGGGAAAACTGCCGGCGCTGCTTACATTCGTGGGTGATCTGCTGAAAAGCATGCTGTCGGTCTGGATCGGCGGTTGGCTTTTACTGAACCTGCAGTTGTCTCCCGCAACGGCGGCTGAAGCCGGTTTTCTGATGTATGATCCCGAAAACCTGCAGCTGATCGGCAATTATCTGGCGGGCGTTTTCTGCATTATCGGGCATCTGTATCCGCTGTTTTTCGGCTTTCGCGGGGGCAAAGGTGTGATGACAACGCTGGGAATGATGCTCCTCTTGGATTGGAAATCCGCGCTGATCCTGCTCGGCTTGTTTGTGTTGATCGTGCTGATCACGCGTATGGTCTCGCTGGGATCGTGCGTGGCGGCGATCTTGCTTCCTGTGATGACGTACGTGATGCGTACCTTCGCATATCACCAGAAATGGCCGACGGTGGCGTTTTGTACCGCTGTGGCTTGTGTGATCGCGCTGATTCTTCTTGTCAAGCATCGCGAGAATATTAAGCGCATTTTTAAAGGCACCGAGAGTAAACTGTGGGGGAATAAGTAGTGGCAGTAATTTCAGTTTTAGGTGCCGGCGGTTGGGGAACAGCTTTGGCGGTGACCGCCGATCGAAACGGACATTCAGTCAGTTTGTGGTCGCCTTTTGAAGCAGAGATCGAGTCGATTCGCCGTCACGGACAGAATAAAAAGCTGTTGCCCGGGATCGCCGTACCTGCTTCAATCGAACTGACGACCGATCTTGCGTGTGCTTCGCAAGCGGAATTGGTGGTTATGGCAGTGCCGTCGTTTGCGATCGCTTCCACGGCAGAAAAGCTACGCCCGCTTTTGTCCCCCGGTACGGTGGTTGCCAACGCGGGTAAAGGCTTGGAGGAGGGCACGTATCGTCGGTTTACCGTGGTGATCTCCGAGGCATTGCCCGGCACGTCGGTCGTGGCACTGTCCGGTCCGTCCCATGCGGAGGAGGTCGGACGGGGCATCCCTACGTTGGTCGTCAGCGCTTCGCGGAATCTCGCCGCCGCAGAGACGGTGCAGCGCATTTTGATGAATCCGGAGTTCCGTATTTACACCACCGATGACGTCATCGGTGTGGAACTGGGCGGTGCGCTGAAAAATGTGATTGCACTGGCTGCGGGCATGTGTGACGGTTTAAATATGGGTGACAATACCCGTGCCGCGTTGATGACACGAGGTATGGCAGAGATCGCCCGCTTGGGGGTGCACCTGGGTGCGAAGGCAGGCACATTTGCGGGGCTGTCGGGGATCGGCGATTTGATCGTGACCTGCGGCAGTATGCACTCTCGGAATCGTCGCGCCGGTATTTTGATCGGTCAGGGACTCTCACCGAAAGAGGCGGTGGAACGTGTTGGCACGGTGGAAGGCTATTTGGTGGCCGAGACTGCGTATCGACTGGCTCAACAGAGTGGCATTGATCTTCCCATCGTGGAAGCGTGCTATCGCATTTGCTACGAGGGCTTTTCACCGGAGCAGGCAGTGCGCTCACTGATGGAGCGCCCAGGCCGCTCCGAGGATGAAGAGCATTGGTTATAAAAAACGGTCTGTCATTGCGTATGACAGACCGTTTTTTATTTGGTAAGTTTGCCGTCTTTGATTTTCCAGAGTATGGAGGATGTGATATACCGCTCTTGTTTCGGCCGTGTACCGTTGGATAGATACTGATCGCTTAACCGTAAAGCAATGCGCGTTTGCTCGGCAATATTCTGCTCCAACACGGCGAACAAAGGTGCGGTGTTCAGCTGCGAGCGCAGCCGGGGTGAGAGTTCGTAACCAATGCCGACAGCGTGGCTTTGCTTGCGCAGCTTGTACAGCGCTTGGCACAGCTCGATCGTTCGTCCACTGGGGGAAAAGACGAAGTCGAGGTCGTCGTTTACGCCGTTCAGCAACCGCGCCAGAAGCGAGGCGTACAGTGGCTGCTCCTCCGGTTCGTTCAGATAATGAACCGAAGCGGCACCCAATCCTTCCACAAATCCACGACATCGCTCGCACATATTGATGTTTTCCGGACGGGAAAGCAATGCTACGTGCGGCGTACGGCTGTGGGCGGCGACGAGTTGCCCCAAGCGGACACCGTCACCGTAAGAGTCCGAACCGACGAATACCGTCCCGGGGAGCGGTGTATACTCACCGAGCTGAATGACAAGCGAGTGGTCAGCGATGCGCTCGACCAAGGAGCGTTCCGCAGCGTCTAAATTGGCAGAATAGATCAGCACCGAATGTTTCTCTGTCAGGAGCGGCTCCAGATAGGTTTGTAAGACGTCGTGTTGTGCCAGTGAGGGATAGAAGCTGAATTGCGCCGGCGGGGAGAAGGGGTGGCTGTTAAACACGTCGAAGGCCCGATGCCAGAAGAATTTGGGATTGTCGGGCAAAATGATATGCACACGACGAGAAGGGGAATATCCGTCGGCAGAATGCTGTGCATCCAGTGCGTCGATGACGCTGCGGCGTGTTTCCTCGGTGATACCGGCGCAGTGGTTCAACACACGGCGGACCGTGGAGACACTGGTTCCGCTGTGTTCGGCAATGCGGCGCAGTTCGTCAGACTTCACAAAACCCCTCCTTTATTTTTGGTTAATCTGCACATCGACAAATCGACAGAAACAAAGTATCTTGATTGTAGCATTTGCTGTATGTGGTGTCAAATATATTTTGCGGAGGAAGATCGTAATGTCGCAGCTGAGAATGTATAAGTATATGGACGACCCTTGTGAGTGCGAAGATTCGTTCAATGGGTTCACGTACCGTAGTTATAACGGCAGTGAAGAGGATCGCTGCGCCTGGGTGGAGATCTGCCGGCATGGTGAATTAATGGAGGGTGAGGAGAACGCCTTTGAACGCTATATCAGTGGTGCCAAAGGATACGATCCGAGCGCGGTATTTTTCATTTTGGACGGGGAGGAGCCAATTGCAACGACGACGCTCTTGATTCAAGAAGGACAATTGGGTGTTGTTCATATGGTGGCAGTACGTCCCGATTACCTTGGTCGGGGCTTGGGCGGGTATCTCAACCGCATCGTATTGGCGGCTGCTACCAAGCATGGCTGCACTGGCGTGCGGCTGACCACCGACGAGTGGCGTGTTCCGGCCGTGCGCAGCTATTTGAAAAGCGGTTTTCGTCCGGTGTTGTTTGAGGAGGATATGGAGGAACGCTGGAATACGTTCTTCAAAGAGCACGGGTATACCAATATGCTGGTGACGGATGCGGAGTTCAAGGCGCAAAAGCTGTTGAACGAGGATAACAGCGGTAAGTTGCGGCTTGGTATTTTCGGTGCATTCCGTGGCAGCGATATTGCTCATGCAGCAACGATCAGTGGTCAAGCCTATATCACGGCTGTGTGTGATGCCAATCCCGAGCGGTTAGAGGCAATCAGGAAATATTGTAGTGTGGATACACAGTATTTTACGGACTTTGATGAGTTTATTGAAGCACCGATGGATGCGGTGGTGCTGTGCAACTATTTTCCGGATCACGCCCGCTATGCGATCCTTGCTATGAAGAAGGGGATTCACGTGGCCAGTGAGACGCTGCCTGCCGTTACGATGCAGGAATGTGTGGAGCTGTGCCGGACTGCTGAGGAAACGGGATGTGTGTACATGCTCCTGGAGAACTATGCCTACTTCCCGGTAGTGATGCGTATGAAGGAAGAATACGATAAGGGTGTATGGGGTAAGGCGGTGTACATGGAGGGCGAATACGTGCATCCGATGTCACCGGAGGAATATGCGATGTTTACGCCGACGCCGACACACTGGCGTGCGCTGATGCCGTCGGGCTACTATCTCAGCCATTCGTTGGCACCGCTGATGTATATGACCGGTGCGACACCCAAGACGGTCAACGCACGCAGCATCTACACCGACGCCGTACGTGTGGAGCGTGAGGATGAGCCAATCAAGGACGTGGCCTCCATTATGCTGTGCGGTATGGACGACAACTCGCTGGCGCGTGTGACGGGGTGGGCAAAATTCGGTGGCCACGGTAACTGGTATCGGCTCTCCTGCGCCAAGGCGTGTGCCGAAACGGTGCGTGGCAATGAGTTTCGTGCGCAGGTGCGTACGTGTGTGTGGGATGAGCCGATCCAAGAGTTGGATATCCCGTACCCCTTCGAAGCGGAAAAAGCACGGTGCTTCTGGCATAACGGCGGCGATTATTACGTGACGCTGGATTTCATCAATTGCGTTAAAGAAAAGCGTGAGCCGTATTTGAACGTTTACCGCGCGGCGGCGATGGCAGCTGTCGGTATCCTTGGCTGGCGGTCCAGCTTGCATAACGGCGCTGAATATACGATTCCTGATTTCCGTTGTGAAGACGAGCGTAAGCCGTTTGAGAATGATAATCTGTCGCCCTTTATTGACGAAAACGGAGAGCGTAATTATCCTTGCACCGTGTACGAGCGGGATAGGTTCAATGCGTGAATACTGAAAAACGCCCGCTACGGGCGTTTTTTGTTGCTTTTGTGGTTTTATGGGTGTATAATCGATCGAGAAGCAAAGGGGGCTGTTTGGCGATGAAAATAACCTTTTTGGGCGATATTATGATCGAACCGCCGGTGCTGAAGGCGGCCAAGCGAAAGGGCGGCACGTATGATTTTCGTGGCGTGTTTTCCCGTGCCAAAGCCTTACTTTCGGAGTCGGATTTTGTTGTGGGAAATCTGGAAACTCCGTTGGCGGGTGCTGCGGCGGGATATACCGACACGCATCTCTGCTTCAATGCTCCGGACGACTACGTTGATGCACTGATCGATGCGGGGGTGACGCTGGTTTCCACCGCCAACAATCATACGTTTGACCGCGGTTACGAGGGGATGGAGCGCACGGTGTGTGTGCTGGATGAAAAAGGCTTGGCGCACACCGGTTCCTTCCTGCGTGGCACGGAGCGTCCCGAAGCTGCTTATTTTGAAAAAGACGGCACCCGTTTCGCTGTGATCGCCTACACCTACGGCACCAACTACGACGGCAGCGGCGGCGTTTGTCTTGCCGAGGGTGAGTATGCCGGCACGGTTAATCTCTTGTGTCCGCAAACTGCCAACACCTATTTGCCCGGTGTGTTTCGCGGAAGTGACTGGGTGGATAAGCTGTTTTGCCATTTCAAATGGATCAAGGACGCCAACACACCCGGTAAGTTCAAAAAGCTATTGGGGATGACGGCAACCTACTCACGTGACGACGATTGCCTGGAGGGCAAAACGGATACACCGCAGATCGCACAGATGCAGCAGGATATTCGCACCGCCAAAGAGAAGGCGGACGTCGTGCTGTTTTACCCGCACGTCGGCGGACAGTTCAACCTGAAGCCGGGTGCGTTTTCGGAATATGTGGTGGAGAAAGCGGTGGAAGCGGGAGCGGATGCCGTGATTGCCACGCATTCGCACATTCCGCAAAAGGCGTTGTGGAAGGCGGGCATACCGTGTTCCTATTGTCTCGGTAATTTCAATATGAATCCCAAATCGTATTTGGCGATGCCGGAGATCTTGACCCAGTACGGGTATGCGATGCACCTGTATGTTGAGGATAAAGTCATCACTAAAGTTACCTTCTCGATGATGAAAAACGTGGTGGAACGCGACGGGCAGATTGTGTCTTTCCCAATCGATGAGCTGTACGCCACCTTAAAAACAGACAAGGAGCGGGAGGCGTTGATCAAGGACGTTCGCCATTTGTACGGAAGGATCACCGGGCGTGTGCTCGCCGATGAGATAATTCGTCGGGAATATGAATTACTAAAAGGCTGACCGCCGAAAGTGTCTTCCCTTGTGAGGAATAATGCGGATTTTTCAGCCGACGGGAGCGGGATCGTATCGGTGTCACAAAACACGACACCGCTGATCCGATCACGATATGTCCCGCACTCTTTTAAGTGCAGCGTGCCGCCCGGGTGTTTATTAAACACAGCGATAAAGCGGTTATCACCGTACACGGTCACATCATCAGCATCCGTATACACGTGGCAGCCCGCCGCCTTTGCCAACGAACGGATCACACGGCTGTCAACGTACGGCTTTGTAAATACCAGTGTATTTTCTCGTGCGTTCGGCAACCGCTCTGCACGGATAGCGGGAAAATCATAATCGGTAGGAGTGTCAAGCGTAAAGCGGTGTCCCGTAATCGCTTCGGCACTCCGCTTAAAACCTAATATTTCCTACTTAGGGGTCTTTTTTGTGCTGTCCGCACAATTTGGACCTGTGCAATCCTACAATAGGGGGCTTTTGTCTATTGTCCGTTTTTACTGGACCTGTTCAGTAGCAGATCGGTCTTTTTTGATAAAAAGCATTATTGCGTTTTACATTTTTTCAAAGCTGTCGACGCTGAGTACGAACACCGTGGCGCCCTTGACCTCGGTTTCCACCTGTCGGTCGTCGGAAGCAAGTCCGCGACCGTAGGAGGCACTGGTCGGCACTTTTTTGATGCGGGTGAAGCTTTCATTGCGAATGATGTCGCAAGCGGTCTGTACCGTATCCTCCTCGGCACCGATCAGCAGGGTCGTGTTTCCTGCGTGCAGAAATCCGCCGGTGGTGGAAAGCTTGGTGATCGTAAACCCCTTCTCGGTGAGCGAAGCGGCAACGCTGGCGGCGTCATCGTTGTTGATAATCGCAAGGATCAGTTTCATAGTATCGTTCTCCTTTTACAGTAATAAAGCATCTCGGCTTTTGCGGTCAAGCAAGGTGTAGTCGGGTACTTCATAGCGGTTATCACTGGTGTCACGTATCAGCACGCGGTTATCAAACAACACTTTGATGTCGTGTGCACGGCTCTGCAGCTTGAACGAGCACGTGCCACGATCGGTCACGGCAAGAAGTTCGATGCCGGAAGGCTTGGCTTCTACTTTTTCGATCGAATGAATGCGGGGGATGAGGTAGTATTCCTCCAATGCTTCACGCACGGCGGCGGCGCTCTCCGGCATAAGAGTGGCAACATCTCGTATAACTGCCAACTCGTGGCCGTCTTCGTCGAGTAGGGTGATGTAGCGATCGCCGCCGGTGGTGGGAAAGAGCCGTCTGGCTTCGACGTTTTCAAACCGTTCGCCGGAATAGAGCTCTACATCCAAATGGAAATCGCCCTCACGCTTGGTAAAGCGAGCGTTGTCATGTTCAATATAGATACGTTCCATACTGTCACCTCATTCGTCCAAATCGATCTCGTCGCGTCCGCTGCTGTTTTGGATCTGTATCAGGCGGTAGTACTTACCCTTCTGTGCCAACAACTCTTCGGGTGTGCCGCATTCGATGATGCGTCCTTTCTCCACCACCACGATCTTGTTGGCTTTACGCAGCGTGGACAAACGGTGTGCGATCATCAGGGTGGTACGCCCGTGGATCAAGCGCTCGATAGCCCCTTGGATCAGATGCTCGGTCTCGCTGTCGACCGAAGCGGTCGCTTCGTCAAACACCAGCATCGAGGGGTTTTTCAGCACGGCACGAGCAATGGACAAGCGCTGACGCTCACCGCCGGAAAGACCGGTGCCGCGTTCACCGAGAACGGTGTCGTATGCATCGGGCAGACGCACGATAAAATCGTGGGCATTGGCGACGTCGGCGGCGTGCATCACAGCCTCAACGGGGGCGTCGGGATCGGAGATGGCGATGTTGCGATACACGGTGTCATGGAACATCAGCGGCTCTTGCTGCACAAAGCCGATGCGGGAGCGGTAATATTCCAGATCGATCTGGCGAATATCGATGCCGTCCACTAAAATCTCGCCGTCATAATGATCGTAAAAACGCATCAGCAGATTGATCAGCGTACTCTTTCCCGAGCCGGTCGTGCCGACGATACCGACGATGTCGCCCGGTTCGATGACGAGATTGATATTGTCCAGCGTTTTTTTGCTTTTATCGAAGGAGAAGGTTACGTTACGAAACTCAATGCGGCCCTCCAACGACGCCAATTTGTTACCGCGGCCGAAGTCGTGTTCCGGCTCGGCGTCGAGAATATCCAGGAGGCGTTCCGCAGAGGTGAGTGCCTGCTGATAGCTGTCGGACAGATTCGCAAAGAAGTTGACGGGGTTGTAGAACATAGAGGCGTACGAGATGAAGGAGACCAGCAAGCCGAGCGTGGTGCCTTGCGAATCATCCATGGCCCACAGGCCGCCGACCCACCAGATCAGCAGAGAGCCGCAGGTGACAAAGAAGGTGACGGTATGCGGGAAAATACCAGATGCCATGGCGGCATTGCGATCTTCCTTCAGCCATTCGTCGTTGTATTTCATAAACTTGGCAATGGTTCGCTTCTCACCGGTAAAGGACTTGATAACACGGTTGGCGGGCAACGTGTCCGACATAATGGAGGTGACAGCCGTCCATTTGAGCCACGTGCGCTGATAGACCGGTTTGATCTTTTTGCCGAAAATGCGGGAGCCGATCGCCACGAACGGGACGGGGATCAGCGACAGCAGGGTCAGCTTCCAGTTCATCGAGAACATTATGATCATAATACCGATCATCGTAAAGAACTGCACGACGGCATCTTGCGCCATACGCAGGGTAAAGTTATTCAGCGTCTGCGTATCATTGCTGATACGGGTGAAAATGGAACCGGTGCTGGTTTTATCGTAAAACCGTGCAGGTAAATACTGGGCTTTTCGATAAATGTCGTTGCGCATATCGGTCAAAAAACGGTCGCCGGCAATACGCATATAGAAGGTGCGGAACGTACCGCTGAGATTCTGCAGGAAATAGACGCACAACAGCGTGACGACCAGCACGATCAGTATTCCCTCATCACGGTTGGGGATGACGTCGTCGACCAGCGTTTTGGTGATATACGGCGGTACCAACGCCATGGCTGTGGTGAACATCGACAGGAAAATGCACAGCAGCAGTAACCATTTCTGCGGTGCCATATACTCCCACAGTCGTTTTAGGAGATGTCCTTTGCTCATGCAGTTGACGCATTCGGCGCCGGGACGAAGCAAAACACGGCCGCACTTCGGGCATACGGCACGCTCCTTGTCCAGTGCAATACGAACGTGCTCCAAAGCCTCGTTGAGATCGTCATTCTTGATGACAGCCTGCAGATACGCCGCCGCCGCTTCCAGAATGACTACGGTCACAAAGGTACAGCGGAAGATGTTGCGGTGGTTGAGGCGCAGCACGGCGTTGCCGTACAGGCGGCTGACCTTGGTGTGGTGAACCTCCGACAGTGCTAAAGAAAAAACCTCATCGGTTGCATCTTCTGTCACGCAAAGTACACGGCGGTCGGTAATGACCAGCGCCGTGTTGCCATAGGTTGCATTGAGCAGAAGATCGCCGATGAGGATGATCTTTGATTCTTCGTCGGGGTTGACCGCCGCCTCAATACGAGGAAGCAGTGCATTGGGGATAGGCTTGTTACAAAGTGCCTTGTCAATCGTCATAATGACTCACACCTTTCATATGTGAAACGGGTGTATTGGTTTTGACAAGCACTTTTTAGCATATTTACGTAAAAAAAGCAATACTTTTTCGCAAAAAAATCAAAAAATTTTATGCACCGCCGGTGCTGCCGAAGCCGCCGTTTCTTACGGCGGTCACCTCGTCATCCTCGGTGATGCCGAACGGCAGGAAAATGCCCTGCGCGAAGCCGTCACCGGCCTTCAGGGACAGCGTCTTGTTTTCGGTGTTGGTATTCGTTACCTTGATGAGAATATGGCCTTCGTTATCGGAGTAATAATAGTCGCTGTCTATGATGCCGACCGTATTGTTGAGCTGCAGCCGATACTTAAACCCCAAGCCGCTGCGTGGGAAGATCTGCAGTACCCAACCGTCCGCCATGCAGGCGCGGATACCGGTAGGGATCTTGACGGTTTCACCGGGGGCGAGGGTCAGATCGCAGGGAATACGGAAATCGTATCCTGCGGAGCCGGCGGTAGCGCGGGTGGGAAGCGGTGGCAGCATTGGGACGGGGATGCTGCCGAAGGCGTCCTCCCAGTCGGCGGCAAAGCGTGCGGAAGAGACGTGTTCAAAACGGGCGATACGATTCATAATTTTACAACCTCCAACTGGACAAAATGGGGGAATTGCGGTATACTTGACCTATCAACGGATAGGAGGGGCGGATATGGTGATCGTCGTTGCGTTACATACCGATGCAGTACGCGAGCCGTCGGCGTTTGCAGCGGGACTTGCTGTCGTATCGACAGACAGGAAAGAACGTGTGTTGTCTTTCAAACGCTCGGACGATCGGCGGCTCAGCCTCTGTGCCGGGTTGGCGCTGGGGGCGTGTTTGAATACGGTCGGGTTGTCCGCCGATACGGAGATCATCCGTACCGAACACGGCAAACCGGTGCTCCGCGATCATCCGCAGTGGCAGTTCAGTCTGTCGCACAGCGGCGAGTATGCGGTATGTGCCTTGGCAGATGCTCCGATCGGCATTGACGTTCAGGAACGGCGTTCTGTTGATGCGCTGTCGCTTGCAGAACGCTTTTTTTCACCGATGGAAACGGAGCTTCTGCGTTTGTTGCCGGAAACGGAGCGGAGCAGCGCCTTTTTTCGCCTGTGGACAGCGAAGGAGAGCATCCTGAAAGCGCAAGGGAGCGGTTTGACGGGCGGTTTGGCCCGCGTGCCGGTCGTGTATGGCGACGAGCTGAAAGCACTGCCGTGGCGATTAAAAGAATACCCGTTGCCCGGCTATGCGCTGACCGCGTGCGGTACGGATGTATTTCCCGATTTGTTCACCGTTATTTCTTCTTTCGATAGCGTTCTTCTTCACTGAACACACAGCCGCAATACTTTTGCATATACATTTCGCTTTCACGAGCTTGTTGCTGCCCCTCACGAAAATAGGGGCGAAAATCGCGGTAAAGGAACTGAACGCCGTGGTTCGCCGCTGCTTCTTCGGCGGTGCGGACGAGCAGCTCGTGGTTTTGATACGGGCTGATAAGCAGCGTGGTGGTGAATTGAGAAAATCCTTCCTCCGCGGCGCGGCGAGCGGTCTCCTCCATACGCAGGCGGTAGCAAGTCTCACACCGATCCTCCAGATCGGGATAGATCGCCCGCACGAAGGAGCGCAGTCCGTATTCATCGTTGACAAGCAGCTTCATACCGATGGAGGCGGCATACTCCTGTAGTGTGGTCTTGCGGCTGCGGTACTCGGTATAGGGATGGATGTTGGGATTGTACCAATATCCCGTTGGCTCGATACCCTCGGCACGCAGCGTTTCGATGCAGCGGATGGAGCAGGGGGCGCAGCAGATATGAAGCAGGCAATCCGACACGGACGGCACCTCCGATAACGATTTTTTTCAGTATAACACATCTTGCAGAAAAATACCAGCGAATTTTCGGTTTACTCTTTACAAGTGGTAGTGATTTATAGTAAAATATAGCGAGAATATGATGCAGAAATGAGAGTGGGAGCAATGGTACCGAAGTATAAACGTATTTTGCTGAAGCTGAGCGGTGAGGCGTTGTCCGGCGAGCAGGGCTTTGGCCTGAATTTCGATACGGTCAACAGCGTTTGCCGTGCGATCAAGGAGTGCGTTGACGCCGGCGCGGAGATCGCGATCGTTGTCGGCGGCGGTAACTTCTGGCGCGGCCGTACCAGTGGGGATATGGATCGCACCCGAGCCGACCATATGGGTATGCTGGCGACCACCATTAACTCGTTGGCGCTGGCAGATGCGCTGGAGCAGATCGATTGCCCGGTACGTGTGCAGACGGCGATCGCTATGCACGAGATCGCGGAGCCGTACATCCGCAACAAGGCGGTTCGCCATCTGGAAAAGGGCCGTGTTGTCGTGTTCGGATGTGGTACCGGTAATCCGTTCTTCTCTACCGACACCGCTTCGGCACTGCGCGCGTTGGAGATCGAAGCGGATATCATCTTCAAAGCCAGCATGGTGGATGGTGTGTATGACAGCGATCCCAAAAGGAATCCCAATGCAGTCAAGTTCGATACGCTGTCCTTTATGGACGTGCTCAATCGCGACCTGAAGGTGATGGATTCCACCGCTGCCAGCCTGTGCAACGATAACAATCTGCCGATTCTCGTGTTTAATCTGCAGCAGCCGGAAAATATCGTTCGTGCTGTTGCCGGCGAAAATATCGGTACAATCGTACATTCATAAGGAGGAAGCAGTATGCAGCAGATTTTTCAGACAGCTCAGGACAAAATGGACAAGAGCATCAACGCTCTTATGAGTGAATACAGCACCATCCGTGCCGGTCGCGCGACCCCGGCGGTGCTGGATAAGATCTCGGTGGAATATTACGGCTGCCCCACGCCGCTTCAGCAGATGGCGGCGATCTCGGTTCCCGAACCGCGCACCATCCTAATTGCTCCGTGGGATAAAAGCACGCTGCGTGACATTGAAAAGGCGATTCTTGTTTCGGATCTGGGCCTCAATCCGCAGAATGACGGCAGCACCCTGCGCCTGAATTTTCCTCCGTTGACCGAGGAGCGTCGCCGTGAATTGGTGAAAACAGTGTACAAATACGCCGAAGAAGCCAAGGTCGCCGTTCGTTCCATTCGACGTGACGGCTTGGAAAAACTGAAGGATATGAAGAAAAAGTCCGAGATAACCGAGGACGATATGAAGAATGCCGAGAAGAAGATGCAGGATCTGACCGATAAAGCCTGCAAGGAGATCGACGGTATTTCCGCCAAAAAAGAAAAAGAGATCATGGAGATCTGAGTTGCCAAAGATGACCGGCAGAGGGCTACTTCCGCCGGTCTTGTTCTTAGGAGGAGCTATGGGACTGTTTACCAAACGCCAAAAGCAACCCGAACCGACATTTGATGTGGTGCCGGCGCATCTCGGTATCATTATGGACGGCAACGGCCGATGGGCCAAAAAGCGCGGTCTGCCACGGCAGGCAGGCCACGTGACCGGTGCGCGAGTATTTCGCACCATTGCCAAGCACTGCGAGAAGCGCGGTATCAGCACCGTCACCTTTTATACGTTTTCCACGGAGAATTGGAAGCGTCCGCCTGAAGAGGTGGAGGCAATTATGAATCTGCTGCGACAGTACCTGAAGGAGTCGCTGGAGGATTTTAAAAAAGAGAATATCCGCACCCGTTTCATTGGTGACCGTTCGGTGCTGGCGCCCGATATTCAGGAGTTGATGGCAGAAGCGGAAGAGGCGACGGCCCACAAGACGGGAATGGTGCTGAATCTGGCGATCAACTACGGCGGTCGTGCAGAGCTGACCACCGCGATGCGCCGCATCGCCGAAGAGGTTCGCGAGGGTGCGCTGGTGCCTGAGGCGATCGATGAAGATTGCATCACGGAGCGGTTGTATACCGCCGGCCAGCCGGATGTGGATATGATCCTGCGTCCCAGCGGGGAATACCGCTTATCGAATTTTTTGATCTGGCAATGTGCGTACGCCGAATACGTGTTTGACGAGATTCTGTGGCCGGATTTTACGGTGAAGGATCTTGACCGTGCTTTAGAGGCGTACGCCGGACGTCACCGCCGTTTTGGCGGCGTTTGAAAGGAAGTATCACTATGAAGACCCGTATCATTACCGGTGTGCTTGCCGGTGCGTTGATGCTGCTTATTCTGTTTCTCCCATGGTCGATCGTTCTGACGGTCGCTACCTCTCTCATCACGGCGATCGCGGTGTATGAGGTGTTTACCGTTACCGGGATCCACCGCCACGGCGGCGTGGACAGTGTTGCGATCGTATTCGCGCTGATCGCCCCGTTTTTGAGCCGGATGCCCGGAAGAGCGGCAACCATCACCTGTCTGATGTACGTGGTCATGCTGCTGCTGTTGATGGCGCTGTACTGTAAGGAGATCCCTGCCAAGCGGCTTGCGGCGGTATTTGCCGTGTCGCTGATCGTCACCTTTTCCTTGTCGTGTATATCTTACATACGGACAGTCCCTTCGCCGCGTGATTCCGATGGCTTGTTTTATATCATTTTGGCGATGATGGCAGCGTGGGTCGCCGATACGGGAGCCTATTTCGTCGGCAGCTTTTTCGGAAAGCATAAGCCGTGCCCGCGCCTGTCACCAAAAAAGACGGTGGAGGGCCTCGTTGGTGGTATGGTGTTTTCGGTTGTGTTTTGCCTATTGACCGGTTGGGTCTATCAGTTGTGCCTTGGTGATGTAGCGGAAGTATCGTACATCGGCATTTTCCTACTCGCTCTTATTTGTGCGCCGCTGTCGGTGGTGGGCGATCTGTTTGCTTCGCTGATCAAGCGTATTTGTAAGGTGAAGGATTACGGTAATATTTTCCCGGGGCACGGCGGCATGATGGATCGGTTTGACAGCCTGCTGTTTGTACTGCCGGTGGTATATTTTACGGCACGGGTGTTGCCGCTTGTCGGGTAATAACGCAAAGGAGCGTTTTTCATGTCGAAACGACTAGTCATCCTCGGCTCGACCGGTTCGATCGGTACGCAGGCTTTGGATGTAGCACGAACACAAGGATATACGGTCACGGCTTTGGCTGCACATTCCAATGCGGCGCTGTTGGAAGAGCAGATCCGTGAATTTCGCCCGCGTGCTGCCGCTTTGTTTGACGAAGCAGCAGCGCGCGATCTGCGCATTCGAGTGGCTGACCTGGATGTGGAGATCTTATCGGGTATGGACGGCCTGTGTGCGTTGGCACAGCGGGATGACGCCGACGTGGTGCTGAATTCCGTGGTCGGTATGGTCGGCTTACTGCCGACGCTGTCGGCGCTGAAGGCAGGACACGACGTGGCGCTTGCCAATAAGGAAACGCTGGTTGCAGGCGGTGAACTGGTAATGCGTACCGCACGCGAAAACGGCGTGCGTATCCTGCCGGTAGACAGTGAGCACTCGGCGATCTTCCAGTGTCTGCAGGCGACCGCCGGCGGTGCGTGGGCTCCGCCGATGTCAAGTGCGAATATGGGCTTGTCCCGCGTGATATTGACTGCTTCGGGTGGTCCGTTCTTCGGAAAGACGAAGGACGAGCTGCGAACGGTGACGTTGGCGCAGGCACTCAAGCATCCCAATTGGAGTATGGGGCAAAAGATCACCGTCGACTCCGCGACGATGATGAATAAGGGTCTCGAACTTATTGAGGCGAAATGGTTATTTGATGTTTCTGAGGAGAATATAGATATTGTGGTTCACCGCGAAAGCGTGATTCACTCGCTGATCGAATTTGATGATAATTCGGTGTTGGCGCAGCTTGGGGTGCCGGATATGCGTGTCCCGATTCAATATGCGCTGACTTGGCCTGCGCGCGCCACGTCCACCGTGCCGAAACTGGATCTGGCGGCGTTTGCCAAGCTGACCTTTTTCGAGCCGGATGATGAGGCGTTCCCGGCGGTATCGTTCTGCCGGCAGGCACTGCGTCAGGGCGGCGCTTATCCGGCGGCGGTCAATGCAGCGAATGAAGAGGCGAACGCCGGTTTCCGTGCCGACAAGATCGGCTTTTTACAGATCGCAGAGGCGGTGGAAGCGGTGCTGTCGCGCCGCCTGCCGCCGGTGGACCGCGTTGAGGACATTCTGGCGGTGGACGAAGATTGCCGTCGTGTTGTGCGCGAATGGATGAGGTGATCGTATCCTGTCGGTACTGATAGTTGTCGGCCGTTTGCTGGCGGCGTTGTTGTTGTTCGGTATCATTGTGCTGGTACACGAGCTTGGTCATTTTATAGCAGCGAAAGCACTGGGCGTGCAAGTGAATGAATTTGCCATCGGCTTCGGTCCGAAGCTGCTGCAATTCGGGAAAAAGGAAACAAAGTATTCTATCCTTTTGCTGCCGCTCGGTGGTTTTTGTGCGATGGAGGGGGAGGATGCCGCAGGTAGCGGTGAGGTGAGTGCGCAAGTGAATGACACTGCCGCAAACAACCCTCGCTCATTTCTCAATAAGCCGGTATGGCGACGTGTCATCATCACCGTTGCCGGTGTGACGATGAATCTGATTTTGGGATTTATCCTGCTGTTTGTATACCATAGTGTTTGTATTCTTCCTGAAGAAAGCGGGAAGACCTACTACACCGGCACGCAAATTTCGGTGCTGGAGGAGAATACACCTGCTTATCAAAGCGGACTTCGTCCGGGGGATGTGCTGCTAAAAATTGACGATCAGCGCGTGTTTTCGTGGATGGATCTTCAGTTTTTGCTGCAAAGCAGCGATGACGGCGTATTCGAAATGGAAGTCAGCCGCGTGGTGAACGGCGAGGAGACAACGGTGACGTTGCCCGAGGTGGCGTTTCGCCGCGAGTATTCCGAAGCTGCCCGCAGTCATATCCTGTATTATGATTTTTACGTTGAGGCGATTCCGAAAACATTTACTTCCACGCTGGAGCAAACTGCCCGAACTGAGTGCAGTGTGGCGGTAACGGTGTGGCGATCGCTCAAAGGGATATTTACCGGTAAGTTTGGCCTAAACGACCTTTCCGGGCCGGTGGGAACAGTGGATGTGATCGGTGATGTGGTCGAGAACGCCGTGCAGGAGACACAGTGGCAGCTCGGTCTGGGTAATGTGCTGATGCTGTTGGCACTGCTCACTGTGAATGTGGGTATTTTTAATCTGCTGCCGCTGCCTGCGCTGGATGGCGGACGGCTGCTGTTTCTCGTGTGGGAGGGTATCACCCGCAAGCGCGTGCCGCCGAAGTATGAGGGCTTGGTACACGCCGTTGGGTTAGCATTGCTATTACTGTTGATTTTAATCGTTACGTTTAACGATATTACGAAGATATTTGCATAAGAGGTGGAAAGCATGCAGCGTCGTGAGTGTAAATCGGTGAATATCGGAAACATTACCATCGGCGGTACGGCGCCGATTGCCGTGCAGTCGATGGGCTGTGTGCCGTCGCACGATGTGGACGGTACCGTGTGTCAGGCCAAGGCGCTGCGTGACGCCGGCTGTGATATTTTCCGCATCGCCGTACCGGATATGGCGGCAGTACGGCTCATTAACGCGGTGAAATCGGCGGTGAATATGCCGTTGGTTGCGGATATTCATTTCGATTATAAGCTGGCACTGGAAAGCGTGGCGGCAGGTGTGGATAAGATCCGCATCAATCCCGGAAACATCGGGGAGGAAAGCCGTGTTAAAGCGGTGGCAGACGCGTGTCGTTCCCGGGGGATCCCGATCCGTATCGGGGTCAATTCCGGTTCGCTGGAAAAGGAGATCTTGCAAAAATACGGGCATCCCTGCGCCGAAGCAATGCGTGACAGCGCCTTGTATCACGCCGGACTGCTTGAAAAATACGATTTCGACGATATCGTGATCTCCATTAAATCGTCAAATGTCGAAACGATGGTACGTGCCTATGAGCTGACTGCCGAGGCGTGCTCGTATCCGCTTCATCTCGGTGTTACCGAGGCGGGGACGGAGCAGATGGGTGTGATGAAATCCGCTATTGGTATTGGTTCTCTGTTGCTACGCGGTATCGGCGATACCATCCGCGTGTCACTGACTGCCGATCCCGTGAAGGAAGTGGAAGCGGGACGGCGCATTTTGGCGGCGCTGGATCTGCTCCCGGGGGAGCCGCAGCTGATTTCTTGCCCGACCTGCGGGCGGACGCGAATTGATCTGATCGGTATCGCCGCACAGGTGGAGGAACGGCTAAAAGAGATCCATAAGCCAATCCGCGTGGCGGTGATGGGGTGCGTGGTCAACGGACCCGGTGAGGCGCGTGAGGCAGATATCGGTATCGCGGGCGGCGACGGCAAGGTCGCGTTGTTAAAAAAAGGTGAAGTGATCCGCACGGTGCCGGAAGCAGACGCTGTGGAGGAATTGATCAAAGAAGTGGAGTCGTTATTAGTTAACCGGATATTCTCACGCTGTTTTCCCCTTACATACAAGATGCGGCGCTTCTCGCACCGTTTGCTTCCGCAACAGTCGCTGATATGCAGGTGAACCGCGCGGAGCGCTTTCTGCGGATGACACTGCGAATGGACGGCTTCGTACCGTTTGAGGCGTTTCCGCCGATTGAAGAGGCACTGGCTGCGGGTCTTGGTCTGCGTACGGTGGAGCTGCAGCCGCAGTACCCCGAGGATGCGCTGTGCGAGGCGTGTTTTCCGACGATCGTGTCATTCCTGCGCCGTCGCTGTGTGGCGGTGAACGGCACGTTTAATGACGCTACCTATGCCCGCGAGGGAGAGGGCTTTTCCGTGACGCTGTGCCACGGCGGTATGGATATGATCTACGCTACCCACACCGATACGATGATGGGACAGCTGATTGCGGAACTGTTCGGACACCGTGTTCCGTTGACCTTTCACGGGGAGTCGGGTGTTGATGAAAAGGACGAGCAGTACCGTAGGCTGATGGAAGATGCGGAGCGTGAGTCGCGTGAGGCGGCACAGCGCGCTGCACAGCAGGCTGTGCAATCGGCCGCAAAGTCGGACAAGCCTGCGGCTGCGGCGGCGATCAAGCCGAGCAAGCCTGCCGATCCGTTAGCACCGCCTTCGGATGGGTTACCGATCTACCGCGAGACGGCCAGCTCGTTATTTGGGCCGATCCCGCGTGATATGCCGGTGCCGTTGGTCAAGCTGCAGGAGGGCACTACCGCCACCGTGTGGGGTGAGGTGTTCGGATATGAAACGCGCGCGTTCCGTGACGGCACGCGTATTCGGCATACCTTTTATATTACGGATCGCACCAACTCGATCTCGGTGATCCTGTGGACGGATACCAAGCGCGACAAAGCTAAGCTGGAAGCGATGGAGTCCTTGAAAAACGGTGTGTGCGTTTTGGCAACCGGGTTGTACGAGTTTGATGAATTTGCGAAGTGTAACGTGTTTAATCCGAAGTCACTGGCGCTGGTAAATCGGTATAAGAAGCAAGATAATGCTGAGGTCAAACGTGTGGAACTTCATTTGCACACGAAAATGTCTGCGATGGATGCGGTGTCGGATGCGGAGGCGCTTGTTCTGCGTGCGGCGGAATGGGGGCATCCCGCCGTTGCCATCACCGACCACGGCGTGGCACAGGCGTTCCCGGAAGCAATGAACGCCGCTGAAAAAGCGAAGAAAAACGGTACGCCGATCAAGATCTTGTACGGCGTGGAGGCGTATTACGAAAACGATGCTGTTTCCATCGTGCAAGGCGATACGGCTGCACCGCTGGACAGCGAGTATGTTGTTTTCGACCTTGAGACTACCGGCTTGAATGCCGGCAATGATCGCATCACCGAGATCGGTGCAGTGCGCCTGCGTGATGGTGAGGTCGTGGAGGAGTTTAATACCTTTGTCGATCCCGAAAAGCCGATTCCGGCAAAAATCACTGAGCTGACCGGTATTACGGATGATATGGTCAAAGGCGCGTCGAAGGAAGAGGAGGCGCTGCGGAGCTTCTTTGCTTTCTGCGGTGACGAACCGATTTTGGTGGCACATAACGCACGTTTTGATACCGGTTTTGTGCGTGCGGCAGCGGGGCGTTGCGGTTTGGCTAATAAGTTCTCCGCAGTGGATACCGTACCCATCAGTCGGGCATTGTATCCGACGCTCAAAAACCATAAGCTGGACACGGTGGCGAAGCATCTGGAACTGGCTCCATTCAAACATCATCGCGCTTGTGACGATGCGCGCGTGTTGGCAGAGATCTTTGCCAAGATGCTGATCGAGATGAAAGAAAAGCGCGGCTTGGAGACGGTGCAGGAGATCAATTCGCTGTCCGGTGACGGTAATCAGCACAAATCCCGTCCGTATCACCAGATCCTGCTTGCCAAAAACAAGGCGGGGCTGAAGAATCTGTATAAGTTGGTTTCGTACAGCCATCTGAAGAATTTTTATAAGCGTCCGCGTATCACCCGCAGCAAGCTGCTGGAGCACCGTGAAGGGCTTATTATCGGTAGCGCGTGTGAGCAAGGTGAACTGTTTTGTGCTATTGTGGAAGGAAAACCCTGGGATGAGCTGTGCGCAATCGCACGTTTTTACGATTTTCTTGAGGTGCAGCCGCTCGGCAATAACCGCTTTATGCTGCGCAACGGTACGGCACGGGATGATGAACAGTTGCGTGAATTTAACCGCACCGTCATCCGTTTGGGTGAAGAACTGAATATTCCCGTCTGTGCGACCTGTGACGTGCATTTCATGGATCCCGAGGATGAGGTCTACCGCCGCATTCTGCAGGCAGGGCAAGGGTATGGTGATGCCGATATGCAGCCACCGCTGTATTTCCGTACCACCGAGGAGATGCTCGCGGAATTTGATTATCTTCCCGCCGAGAAGGCGTATGAGATCGTGGTTGAGAATCCCAACCGCATCGCAGAGATGATCGAGGAGATCCGCCCCATTCCGGAGGGTAACTACCCGCCGCACATCGACGGTTCGGATGAAGAATTGACCGAGATCACTTGGAACCGCGCTAAAGAGGTGTACGGTGATCCTGTTCCCGAAATTGTGGCGGCACGCTTGGAGAAGGAGCTCAATTCCATTATCAAAAACGGGTTTGCCGTGTTGTATATGATCGCACAGAAACTCGTCAAGAACTCCGTGGATAACGGCTATTTGGTCGGCTCTCGTGGGTCGGTTGGTTCGTCTTTTGTGGCGCATATGGCGGGCATTTCGGAAGTCAATCCGCTTGCGCCGCACTACGTTTGTCCGAAATGCAAGCATTCCGAATTTATCACCGACGGGTCGGTCGGCTCCGGCTTTGATCTGCCGGAAAAGGCGTGCCCTGTCTGCGGCGAGTCGATGGACCGCGACGGTCAGGAGATCCCGTTCGAGACCTTTCTTGGCTTTGACGGTGACAAGACTCCTGATATTGACTTAAACTTCGCCAGTGAGTATCAGACGCGCGCCCACAAGTACACCGAGTCGCTGTTCGGCAGTGACCACGTATTTAAGGCCGGTACGATCTCTACCGTTGCGGAAAAGACGGCATTCGGTTATGTGAAAAAGTATGCGGAGGAACGTGGGCTGGCGCTTAGCAACGCTGAAATCGCACGTCTGTCTGAGGGGTGCACCGGTGTCAAGCGAACGACGGGTCAGCACCCCGGTGGTATGGTCGTCGTGCCAAATGAATATGTAATCGAGGACTTCTGTCCCGCACAGCATCCGGCAGACGATCCACACTCGGACGTCATCACCACGCACTTCGATTTCCATTCTATTCACGATACCATTTTGAAGTTGGACAACCTGGGCCACGTCATCCCGACGACCTATAAATATCTGGAAGAGTACACCGGTATCAGTGTGATGGACGTTCCAATGTCGGATCCTGAGGTGTATAAGCTGTTTACCTCGCCGGAACCGCTTGGCGTCACGGTGGAGGATATTGAATGTGAAACAGGCACGCTGTCACTGCCCGAAATGGGTACGCCGTTTGTGCGGCAGATGCTGCTGGATTGCCGTCCTACCACGTTTGCCGATCTGCTGCAGATCTCGGGTCTGTCGCACGGTACCGACGTGTGGTTGGGCAATGCACAGGAGCTCATTCGCGCCGGCACCTGTACGATTTCGGACGTTATCGGTACCCGTGATAACATTATGACTTATCTGATGCACAAGGGTCTTCCGCCGAAGATGGCGTTTAAAATTATGGAGATCGTGCGTAAGGGTAAGGCGACAAAGCTGCTCACGGACGAGCATTTTGCTGCGATGAAGGAACATAACGTGCCGGATTGGTACGTTGATTCCTGTATGAAGATCAAGTATATGTTCCCGAAAGCGCACGCCGCGGCGTATTGCACGGCGGCGTTACGTGTGGCGTGGTACAAGGTGCACCGTCCGACGGAATATTATGCCGCTTATTTTACCGGTCGCGGCGAAGATTTTGATGCCGAGCCGGTGCAGGGTGGCAAGGAAGCCGTCAAACGGTTGATGGACAGTATCCGCGCCAAAGACAAGAAAGAAGCCACCGCCAAGGAGCTGTCGCAGGCTGAAACGCTGCACATTATTTACGAAGCGATGCAGCGCGGGGTGGAATTCCTACCGGTTGATCTGTACAAGTCACATTCGTATAAGTTTGTGCCGGAGGATGGTAAGATCCGTATGCCGTTCAGTGCCGTTAAGGGTTTGGGTGAAGCGGCGGCACAGTCGCTGATGGAGGCGCGTGCGGACGGTGAGTTTATTTCGTGCGACGATCTGCAGAACCGTTCGGGTATTTCCAAATCGGTTGTAGAATCGTTGAGTATGCTGGGGGCGTTGGGCTCGCTGCCGGCTACCAGTCAGATGAATCTGTTTGAGATGTAAGAGGGGATCGCGATGCTGCAAAAAAATCAGATTGTACCGCTGACCATCACCGCCATGAGTGCGGAGGGAAG
>JAGBFF010000079.1 GCA_017936615.1 Clostridia bacterium
TATGCTCTGAATATAGTTGGTGTCGATGGCGGTGAGGGTACACCCGTTCCCATCCCGAACACGGCAGTTAAGCTCACTTGCGCTGACAATACTTGGCTGGTAGCGGCCCGGGAAGATAGGTAGACGCCAACACAAAACAAAAGCACCTAACCAAACGGTTGGGTGCTTTTTTATGTAGATTGTGGCAGGAAATCAAGGCGTAAGTTCTTTTTCGTGTAAAATAACGCCGGATTTTTTTAGGTGATCCTGCAGGATAGCGACATTGAGTGATGTAAAATCCGAGGTCAATGCTGCGGCGGTGCCTGCAGCCTGCCCGGTAACGGCGCAGCAGGGGATGACGCGCATAATATCCCACATGCTTTCGGTTACCGAGGTGCACCGTCCGGCGGTGATGAGGTTTTTGATCGTCGGGGAATACAGCGTGGAGAAAGGGACTTCGTAAATCGGACCGCGCTTGCGCCAATCAGAGACCATACCGATCGAATCTTCAAAGAACGTGTGCATTTCCGTGTCGTCCAAACAATATGTTCCGACAAGTTTTCGTGTCATCCGAACCTGTGGGATGGTTGCCAGTGTGGCGGGAACAACGGTGGCGTCTTTGGAGCGCTTATTCATCAGATCTGTATACGTCAGTTCGTGGGACCACTGCATCACATGAGACAACTCTTTACCGGACAGCCCGCAGAAGCGCTCCCAATCTCGCGTTCTTTCGCGATCGGCTTCGGTTTTTTGATTTTCGGGTTTGTCGGCATAGCCTACAACATTCAAGGTGTAGCCGCTTTTACCGACGGAGTAATACCAGCCCGCCAACACGTTGCCTTGTCGGAAAACAGCGGTCGGTGCGCCCGCGAACCAAGCAATATCGCAATCACCGGTGGCATCAACGACCGTTGCAGCCGCGATGGCTTGCCTCCCGGATTTACTTTCTGTGATGACCGCTTGAATTGTGTCATCATCACAGTTGACACCGACGGCATAGGTGCCGTATAGGATCTCCACGCCGGCACGGAGCAGATGTTGCTCGGCAAGCAACGCAAAAAGCTGCGCATTATACCGCACCTCGAAGCGGGAATCTTGTTCGGTTCGCTGCGCGGGATCGCTGTTGTTTAGCCAGTTAGCGGGATAGCCATCCTCCGCACCTTGTGAGATCGACAGTCGCAGCAGCTCTTCGGCTATACCGAAGGAGACTTGATGACCGTGACCGTCGCACAAAGGAAGATAGTAGGTGATGAGTCCTGAAGTTCCTAATCCGCCGAGCAGGTAGTTCTTTTCCAGCAATAGGACACGTTTCCCCAGGCGTGCCGCTGCCAAAGCGGCGGATATACCGGCAATACCGCCGCCGCAGACCAACACATCGCAGGAGTCGACAACCGCGGTTTCCAGTGCTTCGTGAAGAATCATTTGTAATCACATCCTTACTATCATTATACTGATTTTTTGAGGTTATTACAATATCAAAGGCGGATAGCATTATGGACAATTTCGCTGTTTTATACACCGAACCATCGCATAACTGCCGTAAACAGCATACAGACGACGATGCCCAGGATGGTGGGCAGTAGGAAGGCAACCGTCGTCCACTTGAGGCTGCGCGTTTCCTTGTGAATGGTGAGGACCGTGGTGGAGCAGGGCCAGTGAAGGAGAGAGAACAGCATCGTGCTGACGGCGGTGGTCCACGTCCATCCATTGTCCAGAAAGACCTGTTTCATTTCCAGCAGGTTTCCCGGTTCGGCGAGTGTGCCCTGTGCGAGGTACACCATCAGAACGATCGGTATTACGATCTCGTTAGCGGGAAAACCGAGAATAAAGGCGATGAGGATCGCGCCGTCGAGTCCCATCAGCCGCGCAAATGGGTCGAGAAAGTCAGCGCAGTGGTTCAGCAGGCTGATATTTCCGATACTGATGTTGGCTAGCAACCACAACAGTAGACCCGCAGGTGCTGCCACCGCAGCGGCGCGCCCCAAAACGAATAAGGTGCGGTCAAATAACGAGCGAACGATAACGCGCCCGATCTGCGGACGGCGGTAAGGCGGCATTTCCAGAGTGAAGGAAGACGGCTCGCCGTGAAGCAGGGTGACCGACAGCAGCCGCGTGACCGCGAAAGTTGACAGAATGCCAAACAGAATGACGGTGGTTAGTAACAGAGCAGACAGTAGGGAGGCGCTCCAGCCGGCGGTGCCGACAAAAAACATGGTCAGCAGGGCGATCAGGGTGGGAAAACGTCCGTTACAAGGGACGAAAGTATTGGTGAGAACGGCAAGCAGTCGTTCACGCGGCGAGTCGATGATGCGGCAACCTACCACACCGGCGGCGTTACAGCCGAAGCCCATGCACATCGTCAATGCTTGTTTCCCGCAGGCGTTGCAGTGCTGGAACGGGCGGTCAAGGTTGTAGGCGATGCGGGGGAGATACCCCGCATCCTCCAGCAAAGTAAATAATGGGAAGAAGATCGCCATCGGGGGAAGCATCACCGATACCACCCATGCCAGTACGCGATACGCCCCCAACACCACGGCACCGTGAAGCCATTCCGGGAGCTCCAACCAGCGAAACAAATCGGTCAGTCGGTCCTGAAACCAAAAAAGCGCATCACCAAGCACTGCTGACGGCGCATTAGCACCGGTAATGGTGAGCCAAAACACACCGATAAGTAGCAGGATCATCAGCGGATAGCCCCATCGCTTGCTTGTTAGCAGTTGGTCCAGACGGCGATCCGCGGCGTCGTATCGTGGTTTGTCATAACGCACGACGATTTTTGCGACGCGTTCTGCTTCGGATAACAGGCTTGTTACGATGCTGTCTTTGAGTGCCTCGCTATCGGGCAATTCGCGGTGTGTCGCTTGCAAGGCATCGGTCAGCATCGGGTGTTGTGCGGGTACGATGCCGGTTTCCCTTTCTAATGTTTGCATCAGGGCACGGTCGTTTTCCAGTAACCGCAGTGCCAACCAGCGGCCGTTGATGGAGAGCGGCAATTGCCGCAAACCGACTTCCAAGCGCGCCACGGCGCTCTCTATAGCGACCGGATAATGAACGGTAAACGGTGTTTGTGGGGAGTCGATTACCGCGTCCAACGTTTCTAACAGATGCTGAAGGCTTTTCTTTTCACGTGCTACCGTGCAAACAACAGGGACGCCCAGCTGCTGTTCCAATTTTTCTGTATCAATATGGATGCCTTTATGTGTTGCTTCGTCCATCAGGTTGAGACACACAACGACTCTTGTCGACAATTCGAGTGCCTGCAGCACCAGATTGAGATTGCGTTCAAGACAGGTGGCGTCGCACACGACCACCACAGCGTCCGGCTGTCCAAAGCACAAAAAATCGCGAGCGACTTCTTCCTCGGCCGAGTGTGCCATCAGCGAATAGGTGCCGGGGATATCGACGAAAATGTACTCATATTTCTCCGAACGGCATAGTCCTTGTGCATTACTGACGGTTTTTCCGGGCCAGTTGCCGGTGTGCTGCTTCATTCCCGTTAACCCGTTGAATACGGTGCTTTTCCCCACGTTGGGATTGCCTGCCAAGGCGATGACGCGCTGATGGGGTGACGTGCGTCGGATCACAAGACCTTGATCCAGTGCACCCTTACCTCCGGATTGTTTTGTCAACCCCATGCAGACCCCTCCCGATAGCGAAGCACCTTAATGTTTCGACTGTCGCAGGCACGGATAGCGATCACGGCGCCGCGGATGAGGTAGGCAGAGGGGTCACCGCCGGGACTGCGTCCCACACATTCCACGACGGTGTTTTGTGTGAGACCAATATCCAAGAAACGTCGACGCATACCGCCGAACGTATGTAGTTGTTTTATAACGCCCCGTTCTCCCGGGGCGAGCTTATCCAGACCGATCAGTGTATTCATACGCAGTCACCTTCCTGTCAGATGGAGTTACCTACTTTCATCCTATGCGGTGACGGCGGTGCGTGACAACGGAAAAGCGGCAAGGCAAAACGCCTCGCCGCTCAAAGCTTAGATATCCTTACCGTAGGTTTCTACGCACATACCCTTGTGTCCACATTTCGGACAGGTCAGGCGTCGTGTGGTGGGCGTGTGATATGCCCAAAACGATTCTTTGAATTTCGGCTTGAACACCTCGTGGCACTGTGGACAGATGAACGCCACACTGTGGAAATAATACACGCTGATCCAGGTGCAGAGACCGATCAGGATCGGCAGACCGACGGCAAACGGCCACCAGATACCTTTAAAGATCCACAGCAGGATGGTGCCAACTTCGATTGCTTCGGCTATCAAGGCAACAGCAATCATCGTTGAACGTACACGGAACAGTTTTTTCTTGTTTTTCATTTGTTCAGCTATATCACCGAGTGAGTCAACCGAGAACGACTTGGCATTTTTGATCTGCTGCCGCAGTTCTTCAAGTTTGCGGAGTTTTTCCTGATAGCCTGCCAGCTCTGTACGTAGGAGCTGTTCCTGTTGATCCAGCAGAAGCGCGATGACACTACCGGGATCCTTCTCGGAAAAGAGCTCACCGATGGCATTCAGCGAAAAGCCGAGTTCCTTCAAAAAGCAGATGACGCGCATCTTCTTCAGATCATCCTCAGAATACAGCCGTCGTCCACCTTCGCTGAGTTCGCTGGGGGCCAAAATGTTTCGGTTGTCGTAGTATTGCACCGTTCGCACCGAAACGCCGCACAGCTTCGCCAGTTCTCCGGTCGTATATTTTGACATAGCCTTTCACCTCCTTGGTATCCATCCTATACCATGACGCAGCGTCACGAGCAATACCTGACGCAGGGGGATTTTTTAAAAAATCAAATTTTTGTACAAAACTATTATACATCGGTTCAGCCGAGGTATCAAGACCGAATCGCAAGTTGACGAACGGAAGAAAATAGTGTATGATACTACTATCAAGAAACAGGGGGAACTGCTTATGCCACCCAGAAGACACGTACGTGCCCGTCAGCGCAAAAAACACGGTTTGATCGTTGCGATCACACTGATCAGTGTGGTCGCCGTTGTGCTGGCAGGATGGGGGATCGTTACCGGCGTCGGTGCCTTCATCGACTATTTCAATGCTAACGGTTTGGAAAACGGTGGGGCATCAACACCCGCCACGACACAGTCGACCTTGCCCAATCAACCCGAGCTGCCGCCGGACGGTCCCAAAGCGGTAGCAACGGCCACGGTGGGGAGCAGTGGCGATATTTTGATTCATAACGGTGTGCGCTTGTCGGGCTATAATTCGACGAGCGGTAAATTCGATTATACCGACTCGTTCCAACATCTGACGCCGTATGTTAATAAGGTGGACTACGCAGTGGTTAATGCGGAGTTTTCGGTTAGTGCCAACGGCACGTACAGTTCACTCCCGTTCCGTGTTCCGACGGAGGTTGTCAAAGCACTGAAGGAGTGCGGCTACGATATGGGCCTGACCGCGAACAATCATATTGCCGACGGCGGTACGGCGGGTATGAAAAAGACGATGCAGACGCTTACCGAGTACGGAATGGATTTCACGGGCACTCGCCAGCAGGCAAGTGATTCTCGCTACCTTATTAAAGAGGTGAACGGAATCAAGATCGGTATTGTCAACTTCACCTATGGAAGTTACTGGAATACCAACGGATTTTCCACGAGCAACCTGAGTGCGTTTTATAAAGACGCAGAGTCGCTTATCAACTCAATGCGAGCGGATGGGGCAGAGCTCGTGTATCTGTACATTCATTGGGGCGAGGAATACTCATTGTCTCCGAATGCAGCACAAGAAGAGATCGCACAGAAGATGTGCGATCTGGGTGTTGACGTGATCATCGGCGGTCATCCGCATAAGATCCAGCCTTTGGAGCTCATCAAGAGTACCGACGGCACGCGTCAAACCGTGTGCCTGTATTCGAGCGGCAACCTGCTGTCGGGTCAGCATATCGAGTGTATGGCGGGCGGAACCCGTGCTAACAGCCCGCATTGTTTTCAGGATTCCTGGCATCACGCCGGCTGTGACTATCCCGATGTGGCAGATAGAACGCAGGACACGCACCGTTTGGAGCACGGCACCAACTGCAACGACAACGGACACACCGAGGACGGTTTGCTGTTCAATGTCACGGCAACGAAGTTTGAGGACGGCACCGTGATGATTACGTCGGTCGATGTGCTGCCTGTGTGGTGTATGGGGCGTGGATTTAAGCGTGCCTCGTATCCCACCAACAGCACGTTTGAGGAGTACATCCTGATTCCTTTGGAAGAGGGCAAGGATTGGGCGAAGGCGTATACGCTGAGCGAGGCTGAGGCAACCGAGGCAAAATACTCCTACGACCGCACGATGGCGCTGGTCGGTGACGGTATGGATGAGATCAATGCCGCTTGCAAAGAAAAGCTTGACGCCTACGTTAAGGAGTCCCAAAGTAAGAAATAACAAAAACGGAGCAGGCTCATTTGAGCCTGCTCCGTTGCTTCTTATTCCAAGTGCACGGTGGTTCTGTTGATTTGTATGTGTTCTTCGTCGGTCACGTTGATATCGGTCTCCGGCTCGATGAAAATGTGCCAGCCCGCCATATCGCAGGTCCCTACCTCGGGTACCAGCGTTGCCACATCGACGGTGAGCGTGCCGTTTTCTGCGATGAGCATATCGGTGATGCGGAACCGATGCGAGCCGCTGCCGGTGCCGATACGGAGCAGAAGCAGGATGCGATCTTCAAAATAGGTGTCATCGTATTTGTCACAAGCATCCAAAAAACCAATAGTGGAATCCAAGGATACCTCGGAACGGCGCTCCAGGTCAAATACCGCTTTGTATTCGCCGTAGTAGGCATATAGTTCTTCCACGGAGCGAATTACCGTAATAGCGTGTGAAACGTCGCCCGGGCTGTGTGTACGTACATACTGTACTTCGAAAGGGATGCGGTGCTCGCCTTCGCCGGGCTTGAGAGGGGTGTAGCTGACGTCATTCAACCACCCAAGCTGCGAAAGATTGGCAATAACCTTATCGGGAATGTCGCTGATTTTTCCCATTTCGAGTCGAATCACGTAGTAGGCGTCCGTGCTGGCAGGGTAGGTTTCATTGACCTCGTCGTGAAATACCAAAATTTTGTCGCCGGTCTGTATGTCATCAAACGGTGTAAACAGATTGCTGACATCGTCCAGCACGGTAACGGAGTGGTTGATCACCAGCAGATGAGCACCGTTGGTGGCTTTGAGATACCGTCCGACCGAACGGTGGCGCTGCTCGCTCCCGATCATGATCCGCAGGGTTGTGGCTTCGTTATCCGACAACTCATAGCACAGCCCGTCGGTGCCCTCACAGCCGAGCAGGGAATTGCCGCTTAGCCAGTAGGTGCTGACGCCATGTTCGTCCGTCAATGTGATGGTGTATTCCGGACCGATGTCTGCTCCCGCATCGTTGGCAGAGGGGGAGGTCTTGTTTGCCTGTGGTGCATTTTCTGCCTTGGCGTTGCTGATAATGGTGTTCAGCGTATCCGCGACTGCCGTATAGGTCTGCAGATCGGTGTATTTCTGATAGTAAGATTCAGCAAGGACCTCGACGTACTGGCGCACAGCATTGGGGGCGGTGGTAGTGGTGGGCTCGTTTTTAGGGGGTGTTTGCTGAAGCGAGGGGGTGATGATTACGGCCGTTGTCAGGCACAGCGCGAGCGGCACGCAGAAAAGCAACAAACGGTTTCTAACCTTGGCGGCATAGCGGCGTTCCTCGCTGCGGCGGAATATCTCGGCCTTGCGTTCTTCAAAGTTTTTCATAGCAGATCTTCGCCTTCCTTTCCTAATGTTGTGCGAAGGGCGTTTTTGGCACGGTATAGCAGGTTGTCCACCTGCTTTTTTGTTTTTTTCATAACTGAGGCGGCTTCCTCGTAGGATAATTCCTCAAAGTAGACCAGATGGATTGCGGCCTTCATATCCTCCGGCAGCGTTGCCAACGCCTCGTTCAGCAGACGGTTGCGCTCGCCTCGCAGGAAGTGTTCTTCCAGCAGCATCCGATCGGAAACAGCACTTTCCGCCTCGGTGAGCGGCTCGGTGCGGAATCGGTTGCGGTGTTTTATGTAGTTGAGCGCGCGGCTGCGACCGAGCATAAACACATAGGTCTTGAGCGTTACACGGAAGTTGTACCGTGAGCGGTGGATCACCAGATCGGAAAACACATCAATGGCGATATCCTCAGCAGCATGCGTGTCCCGTACATAGCGGTCAATGAAAAAGACCAGATGGTCGAACAGCTCGTGGATGATCTCGTCGAAAGCGGCTTCGTCTCCGTCCAGAAAACGCCGGTAGCTACAAGCAGCGTTGTCCATGTGTGATCCCTCCTGTCCTGAAAGGGGATTTGCCGGCCCTTTCATCTATTATACAACCGAAATCGCAAATATCCTTATCTTTTTACAAAAAACCCCAATGCTTTTTCAGCATTGGGGTTTTCGGTTACGGTATGAGATTGGCGGAATACAAATGCACGTCGGGTGCGCCATGGGTTTCCAGCCATTCCACGCTGATCTCAGAAGCTTCCACGTCGAGCGGTATTTTCACCAGGCTGTGAAAATTGTTTTCAACACGCGCGACTTCGCGACCGTCGGCATATACGACAAACGCCTTGACAATGGTATTCGCTACGCGAACGGGACGGAAATCCTTGCCGGTGTGGAGTTTCGTAGTGAATACACGCATCTTGAAATTGTCAGAGATGGAGAATCGCTCAAAATCAGGATCAAAGCGCAAACGCAGGGCGCGGATGGCTTGCGGAGTATCAAATGAGAAGCACAGTCGATCGCCGATCGCTTGACGGATACCGACCTCGTCCTCCTTGCTGTGAGGACGTTCGCGACCGTCCAGTAGGCGTTCGCGTTCGGCATTGGTAAGGTTCAGATGTGCCGTTTTTGTTAGTTCAGACGGATGGAACAGCAGATGGGGAAGATGAACACCTTCGTCCATCAGCGTTTTTTGAATCTCGCGGTAGAAGCGAGCGGCGGTTTCACGCGGAGAGATCCCCTCGCGGATCGCTACCGCGGCGGCACAGCCTGCTGCCTGTCCCAACAGTGAGCAGGTTGCCATCACACGGGTGGAAGACAGGGCTACGTGGGTGACACTGATATTTCGTCCCGCAAACATTAGGTTATCGATGTTTTTGGAATACAAGCAACGAAGCGGAATGCCGTACGGTTCTTCAACGGGAATCATTACCGTGGAGAAACTGGCGTGATCGTTTTTACGCATACCATACGGATTGTGATCGTCCAGCGGCCAACCGCCGTATGCAATCTCGTCCTCAAATTCAGCAGCGCTTCGCACATCGGCTTCGGTCAAAATGTAGTCACCGATGTAGCGGCGCGATTCGCGCTTGCCGGGCAGGAATCCAACCCATTCCAGATCCCAGTTTTCCATGCCGTGATCACCGTGGTTTTTGATGTGATCCCACACGCCGTAGATGGAGGCAAGCAACTCTTCGCGCAGACGGTCTGCGTCAAAAATGCTGTGTCCCTCACCGCCAAGCTCCACCCACCACAGGTTATCGCCATCGGTGCCGAGCTGGTGAGGACGACTGCAATGATATTGGCTTATCGTTACGTCACCGGCAAAGCAAGAATCGTCGGGGTAGACGTTGGCGAAGGGCGGCGGCGTGAATTTTACGGGGTGATCCGTTTCGCGCGCGGCAAGAATGATCGACATACCCATCGTGTGAGTATCCTCGACGTCTTGACCTAATGTTTCGCCGAATTCATCTTTTGCCTCGCGGCCGTGGCGGTATTCGGCACCGACAAGGGGAGCTAAAATACTGTCGCCGGAGCAGTCCATAAAGAGTGGGGCGGTGACGGTGTAAAAGGTATAGGTGGTCATTTGCCATCCGGTAACGGAGGTGATACGGCCGTTTTCACACGTGGCATCAAAACACGAAGTGTTCATCAGCAGGGTGATATTTTTGTTTTCCGCCAACATGCCGTAGAGCGTAGCATCCAGTACCGAATGGGTGAGGGTGGGGTTGTAATAGATGTTGCGCTCCTCAAATTCGGAGATCAGTCCCGTTTCGCGGTTATAAGTGCCTTTGGCGCCGCGTACCCACATACGGATCTCGGAGGAGGCGTTGCCGCCGAGCATTGGGCGATCCTGCATCAGTACGACCTTGGCACCGTGGCGTGCCGCTTCCAAAGCTGCGAAAGAGCCGGAAAGACCGCCGCCGATGACACACAGATCACAACTTATACTTTTTTTCAGCAAAGTGTCCGTCATGGAATCCCTCTTTCATATAATAGTAACCTCAATGTACCACTGTATATTGACAAACACAATAGAATATTTTATTATAAACCTATAAAAAATTAAACTGTTTAGGTGATGGGATGGAGCTCGAAACGATCTTTAACAGCTCGGAAAAGAGCAAAAAACGGTTTGAGGTGGAAGAGGGAAACCGCCCTTGGGATATTTTTTTGGTGATTGGCAACGGGCGGTATACGTTGTCGTTTCCCGACCTTGATGAAACGTACACGGTTGGGCCGTTCGAAGCGTCATACATACCTAAGAACACAACGTTTACCCGCCGCATTCTTGAACCGATCGACTTTCATCAATTTGTTTTCCAATGTCACGTGCCGAACGAAGCGTATAAAAATTTAACGCGTGGGACGCTGGGTGTACCTGAAGCGCAGATACAAGCGTTTTTAGCCAGTGCGGATAAGCTGTCGGAAATTGCGGATTCTTCCGATTTTGTCAGTCATATGATCGAGCGGTTGATAACCGAATCGTATATTTTTTCGAAGCAAGGGGGAAAATGTGCGCGCGGGTTAAGTGTTGAGGTATCGGAAACAATACGGTATATGACCGACCATCTTTCGGAAAAACTGGATATGGGGGTGCTTGCAGCCCGTGTCTATTTGAGCCACGCCGGATTGATAGGGAAATTCAAAAAAGAATTGGATACGACACCGGTGGAGTATCTTATCATGCTGCGCTTGCGAAAAGCAAAACAACTGTTGTTGGAGGGCGAATTGCCGATTGGTGTGATCGCAGAGCGGTGCGGCTATGCTAACGCGTACTACTTTACCAACGCCTTTCGCCATTATGCGGGTATGAGCCCCACGGCATTTCGTAAACAGTACAGATAACAAACAGAAAAAAGTCCCGACGGAGATTCCGTCGGGACTTTTGGCTGCGGAACTAGGAATCGAACCTAGACAAACAGATTCAGAGACTGTCGTGCTACCTTTACACAATTCCGCAATGTGGAAGACCGTGTTATATTATACCCGATTTTCAGCGTTTGTCAAGCAAAAAATCGGAAAAAATATGCAGAACGCCTATTTTTATTTATATAATTCGCGGTGATGCTTCCGATGACGGTATTCGGTGGGGGAATACCCGGTTGCCGCACAGAATCGGCGGTTAAAGGAGCGGATGTTGTTGTACCCCACCAAATAGGCGATTTCGGTGATGGCACGGGATTCGTGCAGCAGCATTTGCTTCGCGGCGTGGATACGCAGCATATGAAGGTAGTTGTTGAAGTTGATGCGGATCTTATCACTGAATACGTGAGAGATGTAAAATCGGCTGACGCCGAACTGACGGGACAGATGCTCCAAGCTGAGCGGCTCGGTGTAGTGCTCGTCGCAGTAAAGAAGAACCTGCTGTGCCAGTGACAGGTTGAGGGTGTTCTGCGGGTGCAGCTCCAACATCGGCAGCAGCAGACTGAGCAGCGCCAGTGCATATCCGCGCAAAATAGCACGGCAATACGGCAGTTCTGCTTCCATGTGGTTGGAAAGATGGGAAAACAAAGAGCAAATCTCGTTGCTGTCGGGATGAAGGAGGGGGGTGGCCGGCAGGTTGCTCTTAAATGTATTGACCAACTCCGGATAATCGTCGGGCGAGGTGATGAGAATGTGACCGCGGATCGGTGTGAGATCCTCAAAACTGTGGATCTGATTGGGAAAGACGAAGAGCACGTCACCGGCAGCGGCGTGATAGACGGTATCGTTCACCGTGGCCTTCATTTCTCCCTCGGCAATATACAGCACCTCAATGTGATGGTGCAGGTGCGGTTGGGTGGAGAATACCTCGCGCCGCTCCGCATAAAATGTGTCACGTTTATTCTCGTAAAAAATCACGGTTACCATCCCACAATAGCAAAATTTGTCTGTTTTCAGCATTGTAGCACAGATTTCTGTAAAAAACAACCGCTTCGTGGAAGTAACTCCAAAAAGAGTCACTCCGTCGGAGCAAGCTCCGACGGAGTGGTGGTTAGTCAGCCGAGATTACTTCAGGTTGTTCTCGTACGACTGAATCATCTTTTTGACCATCTGGCCGCCGATAGAACCGGCCTGCTTCGCGGTCAGGTCGCCGTTGTAACCCTGCTTCAGGGTCACGCCGACTTCGTTAGCAGCTTCCATCTTGAAGCGATTGAGACCCTCGCGAGCCTCGGGAACCATGCTGTTCTTGCTGGACATACGTTACACTCCTCAAAACATCGTTATTGGCTGTTGCCTGTATTTGATCTTGCGTTTGCAGTAGTAGTGTGTGTGATATCACCGAAAAGATGTGTGTCAATTTGTGTCAGTTCTTCGCATTCCTTCCAGCATCACTTTTTTTACAAACTTTGACAATGTGGTGTTGACTTTAGCGCTTAAAAGTGCTAAACTGTTCTACATTGGTATTTTCACGTTATTATTTGCCTATAAAAGGAGCAGCAATATGGTCATTACAGAGTTTTTGGAGCGCAATGCCCGACTGTACGGTTCGGACGTCGCGTTGGTGGAGATCAATCCTTCGGAGGAGCGGGACAACGCCGTAACCTGGCGGGATTTTAATTTGATTGAAAACGCCAATCCTGAAGCACCGTATCGCCGCGAGATGAGCTGGAAGGATTTCGATCGTCGCGCTAATCGGTTTGCCAATCTTTTGCTCAGTCGCGGACTTAAGCGAGGGACTAAGGTCGGTATTCTGCTGATGAATTGCCTAGAATGGCTGCCCATCTATTTTGGTATTCTGAAGGCCGGCTGTATCGCCGTACCGATGAATTTCCGCTATGCTGCCGATGAGATCACCTATTGCCTCGATCTGGCGGACGTTGAGCTGCTGGTGTTCGGTCCCGAGTTCGTATCGCGTATCGACACGATCGTTGACGAGATTTCCGGCGTTACGCTGTTTTACGTTGGCAAAAACGGCCCGGTGTATACCGAGGATTGCCTGCGCCTGATGGAGTATTGCTCCTCCAGTGCACCTCCTATCGTTTTGGAAGAAACAGACCTTGCCGCGGTGTACTTCTCATCCGGTACCACAGGCTTCCCCAAGGCGATCCTGCACAACCACCGTGCCTTGACCTGTGCTTGTGAGGTGGAGCAGAACCATCATGGACAGACACGCGACGATGTGTTTTTATGCATTCCACCGCTGTATCATACCGGTGCCAAGATGCATTGGTTTGGTTCACTGAAGTCCGCCGGTCGTGCTGTCCTGCTGCGCGGTGTCAAGCCGGAATGGATCCTGCGCGCTGTCACGGAGGAAAAATGCACCATCGTGTGGCTGCTGGTGCCGTGGGCACAGGATATTCTGGATGCCATCGATTCGGGTCGCATTGATCTCAACGATTATTACTTGGAGCAGTGGCGTCTTATGCACATCGGTGCACAGCCGGTGCCGCCGAGCCTGATCATGCATTGGAAAAAGATTTTCCCGCACCACCTGTACGATACCAACTACGGTCTTTCAGAATCCATTGGTCCCGGGTGCGTGCATTTGGGTGTGGAGAACGTCCATAAGGTCGGCGCGATCGGTAAAGCAGGCTATCAGTGGGAATGCGCGATCGTCGACGTGGACGGCAAGCCGGTTGAACGGGGCGAGGTGGGCGAGCTGATCGTCAAGGGCCCGGGTGTGATGTTGTGCTATTATAAGAACGAAGAGGCCACTGCTGAAGTACTGAAGGATGGTTGGCTGTATACGGGCGACATGGCGCGCGAGGATGCGGACGGCTTCATCTATTTGGTTGACCGTAAAAAGGATGTTGTGATTTCCGGCGGAGAAAACCTGTATCCCGTGCAGATCGAGGATTTTCTGCGCGGATTTGATAAGATCAAGGACGTTGCCGTCATCGGTCTGCCGCATCCCCGTCTGGGCGAGATCGCCGCGGCGATCGTGGAGATCAAGGACGGGATGACCTGCACGGAGGACGAGATCAATGCCTTCTGCGAGACAATGCCGCGGTATAAGCGGCCCAAGAAGATCATTTTTGACAAAGTACCGCGTAACCCCACCGGTAAGATCGAAAAGCCGGTGCTGCGTGAGAAGTACTGCCAGGGACGGTTGGTCGAATCGCAGATCACCGGTTAACAGAAAAGAGGATTTTTATGGATCTGGCTATTAAAATCGGAATGCTGGTGATTTTCTTCGGCGTTATGATCGGTGTCGGTCTGTATTGCCGCAAGCACTCCACCGATGTGAACGGCTTTGTGTTGGGTGGTCGCAGCGTTGGCCCGTGGCTGACAGCTTTTGCTTATGGCACCTCGTATTTTTCGGCGGTGGTATTCGTTGGTTATGCCGGTCAGTTCGGTTGGAAGTACGGCATTGCCGCGACCTGGGCAGGCATCGGCAACGCCATTCTCGGTTCGTTGATCGCCTGGGTGGTGCTGGGACGCCGCACGCGTGTGATGACGCAGCATCTGGACAGCGCGACGATGCCGCAGTTTTTTGAACGTCGGTTCAGCAGTAAGGCGCTGAAGCTGGCGGCATCGGCTATTATCTTCGTTTTTCTCATCCCGTATACGGCGTCGTTGTATAACGGTCTCAGCCGCTTGTTCGGTATGGCGTTCGATATCGACTATTCCGTGTGCGTGATCGTGATGGCGGTACTGACTGCGATCTACGTCATTGCAGGCGGCTATATGGCAACGGCGATCAACGACTTTATTCAGGGCATGATTATGATCGTTGGTATTATCGCGGTGATCGTCGCGGTATTGAATGCACAGGGCGGTCTTGCTGCTGCACTCAGCGAGCTGGGCAAGGTTGTGGATCCTGCTGTTTCCACCGAACCGGGCGCGTTTAATTCTTTCTTTGGTCCTGACCCCGTCAACTTGCTTGGCGTGGTGATCCTCACCTCGCTCGGCACGTGGGGTCTGCCGCAAATGGTTCAGAAATTCTACGCCATCAAGAGTGAACAAGCCATCAAAAAAGGAACGATCATTTCCACGGTGTTTGCACTGGTCGTTGCCGGTGGTTGCTATTTCCTCGGCGGTTTTGGCCGTTTGTTCAGCGATAAGGTGGATGTGGCGACGGAAGGCTTTGATGCCATTATTCCCGCCATGCTGTCCGATCTGTCGCCGTTGCTGATCGCCGTTGTAGTGGTGCTGGTACTGTCAGCGTCAATGTCGACCTTATCTTCTTTGGTCTTGGCATCGAGTTCGACCTTGACACTGGACTTCATAAAGGGTACAATTGTAAAGAAACTCAGCGAAAAGAAGCAGCTGCTCATTATGCGTTTGCTGATCGTTGTGTTTATTCTTATCTCTGTGATTTTGGCACTGATCCAGTACAACTCCAGCGTTACCTTCATCGCACAGCTGATGGGCATTTCGTGGGGCGCTCTGGCAGGTGCGTTCCTGGCACCGTTCTTGTACAGTCTGTACTGGAAGCGGGTGACCAAGCCTGCCGTGTGGGTGAACTTTGTGTTCTCTACGATCGTGATGCTGGCGAATATCGTGGCGAAGGATTGGTTCCCCGTGGTGCTGCAGTCTCCTATCAATGCCGGCGCTTTTTGTATGCTGGCGGGACTCGTTATCGTGCCCGTGGTGAGCTTGCTCACTAAGCGACCGGACGGTGAACTGGTGGCTCACGTTTTTTCGTGCTACGATCGCAAGGTTGAAGTAACTGCCAAGGATTCCATTGGCGATTAAGGAGGATTCCCCTATGAAAACATTGATGCTCGGCAACGAAGCGGTTGCGCGCGGCTTGTACGAAGCCGGCTGCAGCTTCGTTTCCAGTTATCCCGGCACCCCCAGTACCGAGATCACCGAGGCTGTCGCCAAGTATCCGGAGGTCTACGCGGAGTGGGCACCCAATGAAAAGGTGGCTATGGAGGCGGCGTTTGGAGCCTCGTTGTCCGGTAGCCGCAGCTTTTGCGGTATGAAGCACGTCGGCTTGAATGTCGCGGCGGACCCACTGTTTACCATTGCCTATACCGGCGTCAACGCCGGTATGGTCATTGCGGTGGCGGATGACGCCGGTATGCACAGCTCGCAGAACGAGCAGGATTCCCGTCACTATGCCCGTGCAGCCAAGATCCCGATGCTGGAGCCTGCCGATTCGGCAGAGGCGTTGGCGTTCACCAAGTTGGCATACGACCTCTCGGAGGAGTTTGACACGCCTGTGCTGCTGAAAATGTGCACCCGTGTTTCGCATTCGCAGAGTGTGATCGAGCCGGGCGAGCGTACGGAACACAGCAAAGAGTATGAAAAGACACCGCAGAAGTACATTATGATGCCCGGTAACGCCAAGCGCCGTCACCCCGTGGTGGAAGCGCGTACACAGGCGTTGGTCGAGTATGCGGAAACAGCGGCGGTCAACCGCGTGGAAGAGGGAAAAGAGCGCACGCTCGGTATTATCACCTCGTCCACTGCGTACCAGTACGTCAAAGAGGTTTGCGGTGATAAATATCCCGTTCTCAAGTTGGGTATGATCTGGCCGCTGCCGGTTAAAAAGATTTTGGATTTTGCCGCTTCGGTGGATCAGATCTGCGTGGTCGAGGAGCTGGACAGCTTTGTGGAGACCCATTGCCGCGAGCTGGGTCTTTCGCCGATCGGCAAAGAGACCTTCCCGTGCATTGATGAATTTTCACAGAACTTGGTCGCCGAGAAACTGAACGAGAGCGTTCCCGTTGCCGGTGTCAAGCTGGAGGAAGCGATCCCGGCGCGCCCTCCCGTGATGTGTGCGGGCTGTCCGCACCGTGGATTGTTATATACGTTGGCGAAGAACAAGATCACTGCACTGGGCGACATCGGTTGCTACACGCTGGGTGCCGTGCCGCCGCTTGGTGCGTTGGACAGCACCATTTGTATGGGCGCATCCATCTCAGGTCTGCACGGCTTTACCAAGGCCAGCGGCAAGAAGGCGGTTGCGGTCATTGGTGACTCCACCTTTATGCATTCCGGCGTGACCGGCTTGATCAATGCCGCTTATAACGAGTCGAATTCCACCGTTATTATCGTGGATAATTCTATCACCGGTATGACGGGCCATCAGCAGAACCCGACGACAGGCTTTAATCTGAAGGGTGATCCCTGCACCAAGATCGATCTGGAGACCTTGTGCAAGGCGGTTGGTATTCGCCGCGTGCGTGTGGTTGATCCCTACGATCTGGCAGCGTGCGATGCTGTCATCAAGGAGGAGCTTGCCGCGGATGAGCCTTCGGTCATCATTTCGCGCCGCCCGTGTGCGCTGCTGAAATACGTTAAGCATAACAAGCCGCTTGTGGTTGATGCCGATAAGTGTAAGAGCTGCAAAATGTGTATGAAGATCGGTTGCCCTGCCATCAGCATGGTGGATGGCAAGGCGAAGGTCGACAACACGCTGTGTACCGGCTGCGGTGTGTGCGCTCAGCTTTGTAAATTTGACGCCCTTAAGGCGCCCGAGGAGGTATGACCGTGAAAACGAAAAACGTGATGATCGTCGGTGTTGGCGGTCAGGGCAGCCTGTTGGCTTCCAAACTGCTCGGTCGCCTGCTCCTGACGAAGGGGTATGATATCAAGGTTTCCGAGGTTCACGGTATGAGCCAGCGCGGCGGCAGTGTTGTTACCTACGTACGCTTTGGCGATAAGGTGTATTCTCCCATCATCGACAAGGGTGAAGCCGACTACATCGTTTCCTTTGAATTGCTGGAAGCGGCACGCTGGACGGAATATTTAAAGCCTGACGGCAAGATCGTTGCGAACACGCAGCAGATCAACCCGATGCCGGTCATCACCGGTGCCCAGACCTATCCTACCGAACTGGTCGCCAAAATGCAGGCGGCCGGGATCGATGTGGATGCGTTTGATGCGCTGAAGCTGGCGGAGGAAGCCGGTTCTTCCAAAGCGGTCAATATCGTGCTGATGGGGCATCTGTCCCGTTACTTCGATTTCACCTTGGAGGAGTGGATGGACGCCATCGAACAGAGTGTTCCGTCCAAGTTTTTGGAGCTTAACAAGAAAGCGTTCCTGCTGGGACGCGAAGCGTGATACGATATCGAAGATAAGGAGAGCGACACCGTATGGCAAATTACTATCAACCGGAAATTGAAACCGCTTCAAGAGAACAGATCTTAGAGTGGCAGAACGAGCGTTTGGTTAAGCAGGTACAGCACGTTTGGGATAACGTACCCTACTATCGCCAGAAAATGGAGGAGAAGGGCGTGACCCCCGCCGATATCCGAGGTGTGGCAGATCTGCACAAGCTGCCTTTTTTGACCAAGAGCGATTTGCGTGACGCCTATCCGTACGGCCTGCTCGGTAAGCCGCTGGGCGACTGCGTGCGTATTCATTCCACCTCCGGCACGACCGGTAAGCGTGTGGTGGCGTTCTATACCCAACACGATATCGATCTGTGGGAGGATTGCTGCGCCCGCGCCATTGTGGCCGCCGGCGGTACGAACGAGGACGTGTGCCAGGTGGCATACGGCTACGGTTTGTTTACCGGCGGTGCCGGTTTGCACGGTGGGTCGCACCGCGTCGGCTGTCTGACCCTGCCGATGTCGTCCGGCAATACCGATCGCCAGCTACAGTTTATGACGGATCTCGGTGCGACGATCCTCTGCTGCACTCCGTCGTATGCGGCGTATCTGGCAGAATCGATCCACGAGCGCGGTATCCGCGATCAGATCAAGCTGAAGGCAGGTATCTTCGGTGCTGAAGCATGGAGCGAGGAGATGCGTCACGATATCGAAAGCCAGCTTGGTATCAAAGCGTACGATATTTACGGTCTGACCGAAACCTCCGGTCCCGGCGTTGCGTTTGAGTGCTTCGAGCAGACGGGCATGCATATCAACGAAGACCATTTCATCGCCGAGATCATCGATCCCGATACCGGTGAGGTTCTTCCCGAAGGCTCGAAGGGTGAGTTGGTGTTCACTTCGATCACTAAGGAAGCGTTCCCGCTATTGCGCTACCGCACGCGTGATATCTGCGTGTTGACCCGCAAGCCTTGTTCCTGTGGACGTACACACGTCAAGATGTCCAAGCCGATGGGCCGTAGTGACGATATGCTGATCGTCAAGGGCGTCAATGTGTTCCCGTCGCAGATCGAAACGGTGTTGATCGAGCAGGGCTATCCGGCCAACTATCAGATTGTTGTTGACAGAGCAAATAATACAGATACCTTCGAGGTTAATGTTGA
>JAGBFF010000080.1 GCA_017936615.1 Clostridia bacterium
ACGGCACCATTTTCGGTAACGATCGCATCGCTGTGACCGGTGGAATGCGCCGCGATATGCGCGATCGCTTGTTCCACATCGTCCACCACGGCAACTGCCAGAATATAATCCAGAAATTCCGTATCAAAGTCCTGCTCATCCGCCGGCGTGCCGGGGATGATCGCCGCAGCGCGCTCGTCCAAACGCAGTTCGACCGGCTGTTCACGCTGTGTCACCAGCCTCTCGTGCAGACGCGACAGGAACTGCGCGGCAATATCCTGATGTACCAGACAAACCTCCTCGGCGTTGCAGACCGACGGACGGCTGGTCTTCGCATTTTCAATAATGGCGAGCGACTTTTCCATATCGGCGGCGGCATCGACATATACGTGGCAAATACCCGTGCCCGTCTCGATACACGGTACCGTCGCGTTCTCCACGCAGGCGCGGATCAACCCCGCACCGCCGCGCGGGATCAGCAGATCCACAAAGCCCACTGCGGTCATCAGCTCATTGGCACTCTGACGGGTGGTGTCGCGCACCAGCTGGATCATATCCTCGCAGATTCCCTCACGGCGCAGGCCCTCACGCAGTGCTTCCGTAATGGCAAGCGAGGAACGGAACGCCTCTTTACCGCCGCGCAGCACACACACGTTGCCACTTTTAAACGCCAGCACTGCCGCATCAGAGGTCACATTCGGGCGGCTTTCGTAGATCATCGCCGTAACACCGATCGGCACACTGATTTTTTCGATCAGCAGCCCGTCCTCACGCTCAATGCGTTCCAATACACGTCCTGTCGGGTCGGGCAACGCCGCCACCTGACGGATACCGTCCGCCATACCGGCGATACGCTGCTCGTTGAGCGCCAGCCGATCCAGCATCACGGTGGAGAGCGTCTCCTTCGCCACTTCCAAGTCGGCAGCATTTGCCTCCAAAATAACTGCCGTATGCTCAAGCAGAGATTCTGCCATCGCTTCCAGCGCTTTATTTTTTTGTTCGGTGGTCAGACGAGCCGCCTCGCGACAGGCAGCTTTGGCCGAGCGCAAGATCTCCTGTGTTGTCATACCGCCCGCCCCTTTCCGAGAAAACGCGTACCGACGGCTTCACCGTCGACAATACGGTACAGCACCTCCGGATCGGCACCGTTGGCGATCACCATATCGATCCCGTCCGCCACAGCGAGCTGCGCCGCGTGCAGCTTGGTCGCCATACCACCGGTGCCAAGCGACGAGCCTGCACCGCCGGCAAGCGCCAGCACCTCGTCGGTAAGCTCGCCCACCACAGGGATCAGCCGTGCATCGGGATGGCTGTGCGGATCGGCATCGTACAAGCCGTCGATATCCGACAGCAAAATCAGCAGATCGGCACCCGCATTGACCGCAACGATCGCACCGAGCGAATCGTTATCGCCGATGCTGATCTCCTCGGTCGCCACGGTATCGTTCTCGTTGATGATCGGCAGCGCACCCAGCTCCAGCAGACGGAACAGCGTGCGGTGGAAGTTATCCCGCCGCTCGGTGTCACGCAGATCAGCGCCGGTGAGCAGGATCTGTGCCACCGTGTGGTGATACTCGGAAAACAATTTATCGTAGGTATACATCAGCTCGCACTGACCGACAGCCGCCGCTGCCTGCTTGGTCGCCATATCGGTGGGACGCGCCTTGAGAGATAACTTGCCAACGCCCATACCGATAGCACCGGAGGAGACCAGAATGATCTCGTGACCGGCATTTTTCAGGTCACTCATCACCTTGCACAGCAATTCTACGCGGCGAATATTGAGCTGCCCCGTCGTATGTGCCAGCGTGGAGGTACCGACTTTAATAACAATGCGCATTGAAAAAACCCCTTTTATTTGGCGTGATAGGCGTAATGGATCTTATTGATCTGAAACGCTATCTCGTGGAATACTTCGATAGATTCTTCGGAAAACGGTTCCAGTGATGTTGCTACCGCCAACACGAACGGCTGGTCCGCGTACACGATCGCACCGTCGTGGAAGGCCCATTCGATGTTTTTGGTATCACCGTATTTGTGGGCAACGTCGTGGTACAGATCGATCGCCTGAGTGCTGTCGCCCTCTACGATTGCACCACCCGACTTACCGTACAACACATTTTTATCAGAGAACGCATCGGTGAGCTGACATTCTTCGGACGTAGACATCATCCACGTCTTGAGCCGCTTGGCAGCCTCGCTGCCCGTGGCAATGTACTTCGCAATATCCTCCATATACAAACCGATATCGCGCGCTGACAGATAGCCGAACCGCGGTCGCGGATATCCCAGCACACAGTTGCTGTTCGCGTTGGCGGTAATACCCAACTCTTTGGCGTATTGATTGAAGCCGGAAAATCCGAACTTCTTATTTAACATATAATAGGCAGTATTGTCGCTGTAGCAAATGGCGTATTCCATCAACTGATCCACGGTAAACACCGTACCCGCAGGCTCTTTATCGATAACGCCGGAACCGCCCTGCTTATCCGAAGCCGCCATAGTCAGCTTTTGCGAACCGTCCACACCGGAGGCAAGCAGGTACTTGATATACGGCGCTTTGATGACACTGGCCGCCTGATACGCACGGTCGGCACGGTACTCGATCTCGTAGCCGCTTTCCAGATCAATGTAGTAAAAGGATATTTTACCGTTGTAGGCACTGCACAGTTCCTGGAGCTGCACCAATGAATCCTTTGCAATATCGTGCTCTGCCGGTATATTCACCAGCATATTGCTGATGTTGTTCACCGTACTGGTCTTGGTCGGCATCCGCGTGGTGCTCGCCGTCGGCACAGTGGTCGAGGTGGTAGGATCTGCCTCACCCGCACCGTCCGAGGTTGGCGTCTGCGGATCGTCGGTCAGCCCCTGCGTTTTCGGAAAAAACAACGTACAGATCAGCGCCACAACCGCCAGCACGATGGCGATCACGGCGGCGATCAGTGCTTTGGATGCAAAGCGACTCTTTCTTTCAAGCAATACCGCTACCGCGTACAACCCGCAAACTGCAGCAGTAAACGACAGCACCAGTTCCAAAACAATAACCACGATACTCATGTTCCAACGGCCCCTTTTCACAACAAACAAACAACCCGACCAAGTGTTTCTTTTGCCTTTTTCAGGTAGATTTTTCCAACCAAACGAGGGGGAATTTTCCGAAAATCGGTAAAATCGGAAAAATATATAAAAAAATCTGCCAATTCTCAAAAATTCATTGACAACGGCAGCAAAATCCTGTATTATAGTATACTGCACAACCAGCGGAGGGCTTAAAAGATACCAGTACAAGTGTAACACAAACGTGCGAAAAATGCAAGGGTTTTTTGAGTTCGCCAACGGAATGTCAACGATCCGAAATATCGTGGAATAAAGAACAGGAGTGATGGAAGCCTATGGTCAATATCAAACCGGTACAGCTGGGTAAGACCACCCGTATGAGCTTCGCCAAGATCAACGAAGTGTTGGATATGCCCAACCTTATCGAGATCCAAAAAAATTCATACCAGTGGTTCCTGGAAGAGGGTCTCAAGGACGTGTTTAACGACACGACCACCATCACCGATTATACCGGCAATCT
>JAGBFF010000081.1 GCA_017936615.1 Clostridia bacterium
CATATGCCGGGCCATAAGGGACAGTCGTTTCTCGGTTTTGAGGCGTGGGATATTACCGAGATCGACGGTGCCGATGTACTGTACAGGGCTGAGGGAATTATTCGACAGAGCGAAGACAACGCAGCAGCGTTGTTTGATACGGCACGAACGCTGTATTCCACCGAAGGCTCTTCGCTGGCGATTCGTGCAATGCTGTATCTGACCCTTCTGCACGGTAAGTGCTGCCGCAAGTCCCCCAAGATTGCCGCAGCACGGAATGTCCATAAGACGTTTATGACTGCGGCAGCGTTGCTTGATATGGAGGTCGATTGGCTGTATCCCGAACAACGTGGGACACTGTTAGCCTGTGCGATTGGTGCGGATGCGGTGGAGCGATATCTGCAACAAACAGCGGAAAAACCGATCGCTGTGTACCTGACCAGCCCGGATTACCTCGGCAACGTACAGGATGTTCGTGCCATTGCCGATGTGTGTCATCGGTATGGGGTACTGCTTCTCGTGGATAATGCACACGGTGCGTATCTGCATTTTCTGCCGGAATCCTGCCATCCCATCGCATTGGGTGCTGATGTTTGCTGTGATTCGGCACATAAAACCCTGCCGGTGCTGACGGGTGGTGCGTATCTGCATATCGCTCACGGCGCACCATCGGTATTCTGCGATCACGCTGAGGAGGCATTGTCATTATTTGCTTCCACCAGTCCTTCCTATCTGATCCTGCAATCGTTGGATGCAGTGAACGTCTATCTGGCAAACGGCTATCGTGAACAACTTGTGCAGTTTGCTTCGGCGCTGGATGTGCTGAAGGGTGAATTGAAGAATGCCGGATTTATGCTGTGCGGCAACGAACCGCTTAAACTGACTGTGGCCGCTAAAGCATACGGCTATACCGGCGACCGGTTGGCGGCGGTTTTGGAAGAAAAAGGTGTCGTTTGCGAGTTTTCGGATCCGGATTATCTGGTGATGATGCTGACACCGCAAGTTGGTTTTGAGGGCTTAAAACGCCTGAAAGAGGCACTGCTGGCGATACCGCCCCGCGAACCGTTGTTTGAACCGGCACCGTCGGCACCGCACACCGAACGGGTGCTGTCGATGCGGGAGGCACTGATGTCGCCGTCGGTTGAATGCGATATACGAGAGTGCGTTGGGCGTGTGTTGGCTTCGGCAGCGATCACCTGCCCACCTGCGATTCCAATCGTAACCTGCGGCGAACGAATCGATGATGATACCGCGCACTGCTTTGCGTATTACGGAATAACCAGGTGTCGTGTGGTACAATAAGAAACGCGATCGTCCGTTGGGACGATCGCGTTTTTCCTTTACGGAGGATTGATCTCCGCTGCGTTGCTCAGTTTAACAAAGGTGTCATGCACGAGTCTTCGAAGCGGTTCGGCACGATCGGCAGGCATCGGATGTGCCGCCTGATCCTCTGCAAACAGATAGTACAGATTGTAGTGCTCACGGTTGCTGTTTATCTGCGTCAACGCCATCACTCCTTTCTGAATGCCGAGGGGTTACCAATAATCGTCGCCGAAGTAATTCTTATAGGCGTATTTGGTAGCATCACACTCGGGGACCGGCCAATCGCAATTGCTCCAATCGTGATTCATCTCGGTCATTTCTTCAGAGGTGCGGTTAAAATAGTAGTGGTATGCTGCTCCTTGTTCGCCGCCGATCGGATCGTCAAAGGTAATATCGCACTGATACCATTCGCCGTCGAGCTGAACGGCGTTCCATTTGTGTCCGCCGCCTGCGGTGCCGACGATACCGGTGCAGTTGATGCCGACCGCTTGACACAGTGTCTGGAAGGCTTCGGAGTAGGATTCGCAAACGCCGTATTTGTTGACGAGAATACCGTAAGCCGTCCAGTTGTCATTGGCGAGACCGTCCCAGCGAGCACTGAGATTGTAATGGGAGTCAATGAGGATACGATCATAGATGAGTTTTTCTTTGACAACGGCGGGTGCATTGGCAGGAATGGTGCTGATAATGCGTCGCACTTCAGCGTCGAAAACTGCTTTTTTAGCGCGGATCTTTTCCCGTAGCTCGTCAGTAAGAGAACCGTAACCGTAGTCGCAATATTCACCTTTTTCGCGCCCAACAGCGTAGTAAAAGGAGAGCGAATCGTTACCGTCGCCACGGTTGTGAACGCACACCTGGTTTTGCAAGTAAAAATGCTGGGGATTATCAAACATATACAGATGATAGATCTTGTAGCCACCGTTTGCAGAGAGCTCCATATTCAGGTCCACACTCTCTTCAAGGTTGTTGATCGCTTCGTCGATTTTACGATAGCATTCCTTCCACTCGTCGTCCAACTTGGAGTAGAGATACCGCTCGGTATACGGTAACGCCTTGTGAACCTGATCGGTAGTGTAGGTGTAGGTCGGGGCTGCCGTTTGGTTGTCGTGGTGGTTGGTTGCGTAGTCGTCGTGGTAGTAGGACGGCTAGTCGCTGTGGTGGACGGTATCGTTTGAGTAGTGGTAGTGGAGGGGATGGTGGGCTTTTTTGCGGTTGACGGTGTCGTAGTCGGCTTGGCCGTCGCGGATGTCGGGTGTTGTGTAGGTTTTGTGCTCGGTTTGATATATGATGGCCGCGTGATGGGGGCGACAGGTTTCGTAGGAATCACCATATCAACGATGACCGTATCGTTATCGGTTTCGGTTTCTTCAAACTTAATACCCTCTTTATCCAACATGTCAGCGAAGTCCTCAAAATCCTCCATCTCATCAAACACATCGAGAGGGAGTGAGAAGGTCGTGGTTGCGGTAGCAGAGGTATGCGTCATACCGGCTGTGGTGGCTGTCGTGTCCGAAACGGTACCGATTTCGGTGGCTGTGCTTGCCGTATTGCTTTGGGTAGTCTGTGAGCCGCTGGCGAATGTCAATTTGCTGCAGGCGACCAGCGAGAGCAGTACCGGAATACACAAGAGACAAACTGCAAGTTTTTTCATAAAAAAGATCCCCTTTATCATGTTTTGAGACGATGCTTCGTCCTTACATCAATAAAGGGGATGTTTGTTGCCGTTTGGTTTTACGGATTTTCCGAAAAATCAAACTTATTTTACGGTGACGTTGCCGTTGATTGCGGTTGCTGCCAATTCTTTCAAATACGCACAGTTTCCCGTCAGTTGAATGGGTTGGAGAGTGCCCTCGAAGCAAGCAAAAATATCCGCATAACACTCGTAGCAATCGTGACACTCACGAGGACTATTCGCATCTGCACAAATATCACACGTGCCGTTACAATCGGCGTTGATCGTTAGATCGGCATTGATTTCAACGGTACCGGAGAGTGATAAGCAGTTGTAGAAAGTGTGGTACAGACAGCGAACACTAACCGGAATGGGCGGGACACTTTCCAGGGAAGTACAACCGAGAAAAGCGTGGCTCATGTCAGTAACCGAATTGGGAATGTTTGGGATGCTTTTTAGGGAGGCGCAGCCGTAAAAAGTGCGGATTAGTCTGGTAACCGAGTTTGAAATGCGTGGGATGCTTTCCAGAGCGGTGCAACCTTCGAAAGTGCTGTGCATGTCGGTAACCGAGTCGGGAATGGCCGGGATGGATTTCAAACTGGTGCAATTGGTAAACGTACCAACCAGGTTTTCCAGCGAGGTTGAAAAATTAGGTACGGTAGTCAGCGAAGTGCAACCCTCGTAAGTGTTAAGCAAAGACAACACACTGTTCGGAATAACGGGTGCCGTGGTCAGCGAGGTACACCCACGAAATGTGTTACACATATCCAAAACCCCGTCGGGAATGATCGGAGATTCAGTCAGCAGAGCACACTCATCAAACAGATTAAAGAGAAATATAACGCCTTGGGGGATCTCAGGAGGAGCGGTGAGAGACGTACAACCATCAAACAAGCACTCCAAGCTTAGCAGCGGTCTTCCGTTAATAGTGGAGGTCAAAGCGGGATAGGTGGACTTCGAGCGGTCGTTAACCATCACACCCCACCCCTCAAAATACAGCTCGATCCAGTGGGGAGGCGTGTCCGCCGTTTCCGCAAACCCTTGCTGGCGATAGCGGTACGTGTAATCGGGTGTGATGAAAGCGTCTCCCATTTCAGGTGGCACAGTGACACTGCCACCTGCCCCGACACTGCCGCCGGAGGCAAATTCATAGGTACAGCCGGCAGGTACCACAAACGCTTCCCATGTCTCATCTTCAGGTACTTCTGGCGATTCGGGACCGATGGGATCCTCCGGTGCAGGCACTTCGGTTTCCGGATCGCTTGGCAAAACGACTTTCCGCCCAAACACGGTGACATTTCTGTTCTCAGCGGTCAACGCCAGATCCCGAAGATGTTTTGATTTTCCGGTCAAATCGATAGGGGCGCGGGTACCGGAAAAGCAGGAGCCCAACGATCGGATGTCCTGACTATTGATCGTGATGTCTCCGGTAAGCCGGACACATCCCTCGAAGGCTCCGTACAGATCGATAACCGTATCGGGGATGGCAGGCGCGGAGGTAAGTGCCTCGCAACCATAGAATATGGCTGTCATATTGATAACACTGTCGGGAATTTTGAGTTCGGAAGCATCTACCACATACGGGTTTCCCTGGAATGTGGCGATCATCGTAAACACGGTTTCGGGGATCACGAGATTTTTCAGATTTCTGTTTATCGGTGAAGCAAATTTTTGGTGGAAAGTGCCGTACAGATGTCGGATCGGCTTACCGTTGATTTTAGTAGCGATCACTTGTTTGGCAGAAACGGTGTTCCGCACGCAGAACGGATACCAAGATTCAAGCATATCTTCCTCGGTGTAACCGAAGTCATCGTAGTCGATCTCTTGCACGGGATAAACGGTCTCACCGTCGGTGACACACTCATAGTAGTAGTCGAAATGAAGATAGGATACGCGATCACCTTGGGTGCATTCTTCAGGGAACAGATCACCGGCTTTCAGTTCGGTACCGTCGTGCAGTGTATAGGTGCATCCCGCGGGGATGGTTCCCTCCAAAATCAGCACGTCAGGTACTTCCAGGGGCTTGACAGCGACGGGAAGCTTTTCGGGCGTGGTCGTTGTGGTGCTAGTGATCGCGGTCGTTGTCGTGCTGTCTTTTTCCACCTGTTTATTATCTTTCAGCAAGCCGATGGCTGCCGCCGTACCGCCACCAACCACGATGGCGGCTGTAGCAATACCGGCAATGACCTTGGTGACAAGCGGAATGGCAACAGCCTTGGCACCGACCCCCACTGCTGTGGCGGCTGTAACCGTAGCGGTTGCTGTTGTGGAAGCAGCAGCCGCGGCAATACCGGCAGATGCCGCTGCGGTCGTTGCCGTGGCTGTCGAGGTAACGGTGAGAGCAGTGCCGGTGGCGGCCGCCACACCCTTCGCAACGGCTGCAGCGGAAGTGAGCGGCATAGACTCGGCAACGCCCTCGAACAAGAATTGGAACAGCGGGAAGAAGGGGATAGCGTGCAGCTTGACACCGTGTTTCTTTTCGTATTCCTCCACCGAGGAGCGGATGGCTTTGCGTGCGTAATTCAGACGGCTCTTGACGGTGTTTTCCGAAACGCCCTGGATCTCCGCGATCTGTCGCACGGACAGTTCATCAAAATAATACAGCAACGCCGCGGCACGCTGTTCCGCAGGTAATTCGTCGATGATCGCGTGGATGGTCTTTTTGAAATCGTCCTTATCCAGCGCTTCGTCGGGGATGAATTCGGCACTTTCTTCCTTTATATCATCAAAGATCGTATTGCCGTCCTCATCCTCGTCTACCAGGATGTCCTTCTTTTTTTTGAAATAACG
>JAGBFF010000082.1 GCA_017936615.1 Clostridia bacterium
GAAAAGATCGACGAGAACCTGACAGAGTTTTATGTCGTTGCGAAAGATTATTCGTGGACATATATTAAAACTCACGAATGCGATCTTTGCGGGCCGTATTTTTTGAGAGGTGCTGAGTAATACACATTACTTTTTGTGTTTCTTACCCATACTTACGCTACTTTTGCTCGCTCTTTCGCAGAAAAGGAAGAACACCACCCTTGCGGGGGTGTTCTTCTGCTTTATTTTTTACACAGCCCCACAAAGTGCTTGAACGGCGGTATCATATCGGGTAGGTCGAGAGAGGATTTTTCCTCTCTCGACCCACATTGCTTGACAGAGCAGCAGCGGACCGGTATACTTGTTGTAGACGGTACGTCGTAAAGGAGGTTCTATGTATGAAAAAACAGTTTGTTTTCATAATTTGCTTGTTCCTTCTCATGACTCTTGCGGGGTGCGGTGCAGATACGGCATCCGACGATACCGCGGTCAGCCGTCCTACGATAACGGCTTCTGCCGATTTGAATGGCAGGCTGCGTTCAGGTACTTATTTTTCCACCAAAGAAATCGAAGCGCTGCACCCAACGGGTGTGCAGTTGCAACCCTATGTGGGCATCCATGTGGAAGATCACACGTTTAGTGCCGGTGGCAGTCTGTTGATGTCTTACGCAGAGTGGGGCACGTTTGAGATCCAAGACGGGCAGCTGACAGCAACCGTGCAAAACAATGTAAAGTATGTGTTTGATATCAAAAATGAAGTCACCTTAATCGTGCGGGGGGAGGGGCCGTTCGGCTTGCTGGACGGCAGTGAATTGGTTCTTGATCCTGCCAGTACTGATCTTGATTCTCAATAACAAGGTAACCCTCATCGACGGAAATCGGTGGGGGGTATTATTTTACGGGGAATTTTTGAACGGGTTTTTGCGGATTGCTTTCACAAATCCGCTGTTTTCCCTTGCCTTTTGTTACTAAAATTTGATATAATTACTGTATTAAGCAAAAGGAGGGTGTCGTATGGCTGCGACCGTGGCGAGCAAATTGATCGAGATCGATCCCTATTTGGCACCGTATGAAAGCGATATCGCCCTGCGGTGCGAGTTGTTTGAGGCCAAACGGCGCGAGCTGGTGGGCACCGACGGCAATCTCTCCGATTTTGCGAACGGTCACCGCTACTTTGGTATCCATCGCACGGCGGACGGTTGGGTCTACCGCGAGTGGGCGCCCGCGGCGGAGGCTGTGTTTTTTACCGGTGATTTCAACGGCTGGGATCTGTACGCCTGCCCAATGACGCGGCTTGCCAATGGTGTGTTTGAGGTGACCTTGCACGGCAAGAACGCCTTGAAAAAGGGGCAAAAGGTACAGGCAATCGTCATACACGACGGACAGACCCTGCGCCGTGTTCCGTTGTATGCTACTCGTGTAGTGCAGGATCCCGAGACGTATCGCTGGTGCGCCGAAGTAGAGGACAGTGCGGCGTTTCCTTGGACGGATGGAGACTTTGTGCCGCAGGCTGTGCCGTTTATCTATGAGTGCCACATCGGTATGGCGCAGGAGGAGGGGCGTGTCGGCACCTACGACGAGTTTCGCCGTAATATCCTGCCCCGTATTAAAAAGCAAGGCTACAATACCATCCAGATCATGGCGATCATGGAACATCCGTACTATGGCTCATTCGGCTATCAGGTGTCGAATTTCTTTGCCGCTTCGTCGCGCTACGGCGACAGCCGTGCTCTGAAAAAGCTCATCAACGCCGCGCATCGGTTGGGTATTGCCGTGCTGCTGGATGTGGTGCATTCCCACGCGGTGCGGAACACCAACGAGGGTATTAACGAGTTTGACGGCACGGTCTACCAATTTTTCCACGAGGGCAAGCGCGGTGAGCACAGCGCGTGGGGAACGAAGCTGTTTAACTATGGAAAAAACGAGGTACTGCACTTCCTGTTGTCCAATCTGAAGTATTGGATGGAAGAGTTCCATTTTGACGGATTCCGCTTTGACGGTGTGACTTCCATGATCTATCACGATCACGGCTTGGGCAGTGCGTTTACCGATTACAGCATGTATTTTTCGATGAACACCGATACCGAGGCGATCACCTACCTGCAGCTCGCCAATGAGCTGATACATACGCTGAATCCGCATGCCGTCACGGTTGCGGAAGATATGTCGGGTATGCCGGGGATGTGCCGACCCATCGCGGACGGCGGTATCGGTTTTGATTATCGTCTGTCGATGGGCGTGCCGGACCTGTGGATCCGGCTGCTCAAGGAGTGCGAAGACGACGCGTGGGATATGGGCAGGCTGTGGTATGAGCTGACCACGCGGCGTCCCGGTGAAAAGAGTATCGGATATTGTGAATCTCACGATCAGGCACTGGTGGGGGACAAGACGATCATGTTCCGCCTGTGCGATGCGGAGATGTACACTCACATGAGTAAGTATGCGCAAAGTGCCGTGATCGACCGCGGTATGGCGCTGCACAAGATGATACGGCTGATCACCGCGTCGCTGGCGGGGGATGGGTATCTTAATTTCATGGGCAACGAGTTCGGCCATCCCGAATGGATCGATTTTCCGCGCGAGGGCAACGGCTGGAGCTATCACTATTGCCGTCGTCAGTGGAGCCTCGCGGATGATGCGACCCTGCATTACGGTGAGCTGAATACCTTTGACAAAGCGATGGTCGCCCTGCTGAAGAACGGTGACTGGTTGTCGCAGACAGCGGTCAATCGCTGGACACACCAGGAGGACAAGATCCTGATGTATACGAAGGGTGACTTGGTGTTTCTCTTCAATTTCCACCCGACCCGCTCGTTTGAAGGGTATTTCGTGCCGGTGGGCGAGGCAGGCCGCTACAAGGTCGTGCTGACCACCGACGACGAGCGGTTCGGCGGTTTTGGACGTGTGGACACGGTGCGGAGGTACAAGACCTACGAAACGCCGGCAGGCTGGGTCGGGTTCCCGTGCTACCTGCCGTGCCGCACGGCGATCGTTCTCGAGCGAGAGAAATAAACGGGGCAAAAGCAAGCAGGGCCCTTGCCCTGCTTGTTCCATTACCTTTGCTGTCATCCGTTGCGGATATGCGGTGCGGAGGATAGTGATCTTCACCATGCGGCGGTTTTTAAAGGCGTATGAGTGGGGTTTTGCAAAGAAAAATGTCATTTCTTGATATAGAATCCGCACGGCGGTCGGTGGTATACTTGGGGTGTGTCGTGAAAATTTTCGTCGAAAAAGGAGCTGGCATGTTATGCTTAAGGTGGGTATCGTAGGCTGCGGCAATATCTTTACCATGCACGCAACGAGCTGTGATCATCTGAAAAACGCGACCTTGGTCGGTGTGTGCGATATTAAAAAAGATCGTGCCGACGCCGCGGCGAAGAAGTACAACGTTCCGGCGTATTACGATTACAAGGAGCTCATCGATCCCGAAAAGATCGATGTGGTACACGTCTGTGTGCCGCATTATCTGCATCCCGTCATTTCGCGCTATGCGCTGGAGCACGGTGTGCACGTGCTGTGCGAAAAGCCGATGAGCATCGACTACGAGGACGGCGAGGCAAACGTGCGTCTGGCAGAGGAACGCGATCTGCGCTACGGTATCATCTTCCAGTGCCGCTATAACGAGACCTCCAAGCTCATCCGCGAAAATCTGAAAAACGGCAAGCTGGGCAAGATCATCAGTGCGCGTTGTACGCTGACTTGGAGTCGTTCGGATGACTACTATTCACAGTCCGATTGGAAAGGCACCTGGGACAAAGAGGGTGGCGGCGTTATTATCGACCAAGCGATCCACTCGCTGGATCTTGCCAACTGGTTTATCGATTCGGAGCCGGTCGAGGTGCAGGCGCATATTGCTAACCGCAATCATTCCATCATGAAGGTGGAGGATACCTGTGAGGGCCTGGTTCGGTATAAAAACGGAACGATGCTCTCATTTTGGGCGATGAATAATTACGGCTGCGACGAGCCGATCGAGATACGCCTGTATTGTGAAAACGGCAAGGCGGTCATGAGCTATGACGATGCACGCATCGAACTGAACGACGGCACAGTGCTGACGACACAGACGCAGACCGACGGCATCGAGTATGAGGGCGGCAAGGATTACTGGGGCTTTCAGCACATTCGTGAGATCGCCGATTTCTACGCGGCGGTGGAGGAGGGCCGTGAGCCGACCATCAGCGGCAGAGAAGCGCTCAAGATCCAAAAGCTGATCTGCGCTATTTACGAAAGCGGCAAGAGTGGCAAAACGGTAACACTGTAACGAGAAGGGGAGAGACCACGCGGTCTCTCTCTTTTTGCAAAGATGGGTCTTCCTAAAGGATAACTACGTTTTTGAAAAAATATCTTGCGGATCGACAGCGTTTGCGATATACTGAAAATAAGAGATGGCAGATTCTGTCATACTCGAATTATTTACAACCAAGGAGGAGTTTGCATGAGTTCGGTCAAAAAGTACATTGCGGAGTTTATCGGCACCTTTGTGCTGGTACTGTTCGCCTGTGGCACGGCGGCGGTCGTCGGCTGTAGCCCTGCGTTCGGCACCGGGTATTTGCTGACGGCGCTGGCGTTTGGCTTGGTCATCGTTGCGATGGCGTATTCCATTGGTAACGTGTCGGGCTGCTATATCAACCCGGCGGTGTCGATCGCTATGTTAGTCAGTAAAAAACTGGGACTGAAGGATTTTATCGGATACATCGTAGCGCAGTTTGCCGGTGCGATCGCCGGTGCGGCGGTGCTGAAGGTGCTGATCGATCCGATTTCCCCGGAGTCCGCTCTGGGTGCGAACGGCCTCTATCATGACGATATTGCGCTGTCACTGCTTGTGGAGGTCATCCTCACCTTTGTGTTTGTGCTGGCGATCTTGGGAGTGACCTCCAAGAAGGAGTACAGCTCGGTAGCCGGTGTGGTGATCGGTCTGACGCTGACGCTGGTACACATCCTCGGTATTTCCTTTACCGGTACGTCGGTCAATCCCGCGCGCAGCTTCGGTCCGGCTCTGCTGGTTGGCGGCGATGCGCTGTCTGATGTGTGGGTGTTCCTGTTGGCACCACTGGCCGGCGGTGTTCTTGCGGCGCTGGTCTACAAGTTTCTGGCACCAAAAGAGGATTGATGAATAAACAGAGAAGCCCCACTGTGTGTGGGGCTTCTTTTTATATCCAAAAGTCGCGCAAGGCTTCGATATAGGTCGAGGGATCGACCAGATAGGCGAGACCGTGACCGGCACCCGGGACGATGACCAGACGTTTTTCGGCGGTGCAGGTCTCGTAGTTCTCACGGCTCATATCGCAGGGAACGTAGTCGTCGGCGTCCCCGTGAAAAAAGATGACGGGGATGCGGCACTGCTTCATAGCGTCCAGCGGGGAGATCTCCTCGGGGTTAAAGCCGCCGTACAGCCGCGCGCCGAGACGAACCAAGGGGTAGAGCAAAGCGGCAGGCAGATGCAGCTGACGGATCACCTTTTTGATGATATCGCGCGAGGTACTGTAGCCGCAGTCAGCCAGGACACCGCAAACGTTGTCCGGCAGGCCGCGCCCGATCGCAGTTAGGACGGTGGCGGCGCCCATGGAGATTCCCGTGAGATAGATTTTTGTCTCGTTGCCGAAGGTGGCGCGTATGTGCTCGATCCACGTCAGACAATCGCGGCTTTCTCGGATACCAAAGGTGATGATATGACCGTCGCTGAAGCCGCTGGCGCGTTGGTCGACGGTCAGTACGTTGTGTCCCAATGCAAAGGCACGCTGTACACCGCCGCACAGATCGCGCTCGGCAGTGCCGCGGTAGCCGTGGATCATCAATTCGACGGGCGCACCGGGGGCGTATTCATAATATTTGCCACGCAGTGTTAAGCCGTCGAACGAGGTAACGCTCATATCGGTGTGCGTTGCGGCACGTGTTTCCTTCATCCACGCGACCATGCGGTCACGGTGGATCAGGTAGATATTGCCCGGCGGGATGGGGTATTCATTTTTGCCGATCGGCCTGCGCTTTGGGGCGTAAAATGCCAGCATAAAGCAAACGAACGCCGCAAGCAGTATCACTCCGACGATGCCGGCGAGAACACCGAGCAGTATCCACACAATTTCCATACGAGCACCTCCCGCTAGGTATATTATACCACGTTCCGCTCTACCGTCAAATGGAACTTGCTTTTTCGACAAATTTCGAGTACAATGAAGTCGAGGAGTGAAAGGGGTCATGGTATGGATGTAAACTATAAGAATAAAAAACGGTACAAAACAGCAAAATATCCCATCCGCCAGCCGCTCGTTATTGTGTGGCTGATCTGGCTGTTATCAAAGATCATGCTGATCGGTAAAAGGTATACGGTAGAAAAGATCAATATGGAGGGTCTCAAGCCGCCGTATATTCTGCTCAGCAACCATATGTATTTTATCGATTTTGAGATCGCCGCCATGGCAACGTATCCGCACCGCGTTAACAACGTTGTCAGTATCGACGGCTTTTATCGCCGTCCGTTTTTGCTGGAGCTGATCGGTGCGATCTGTACGCGGAAGTTTACGATGGATCTGCATCTTATCAAGTCCATCAACCGCGTGCTTAAGCGCGGGGATATCCTGGCAATGTATCCCGAGGCACGGTATTCGCCGTGCGGCACGCTGTCGTATCTGCCGGAGTCGCTCGGCAAGCTGATCCGTATGAATAAGGTGCCTGTCGTGACGGTGGTACATCACGGCAACTATCTGCATTCACCGTTTTGGAATTTCCGCAACAAGCGCAAGGCACCGATGCATACCACTGTAACGCAGATACTCACCGCCGAGCAGGTAAAGTCAATGTCGGTCGAGGAGATCAACGCGACGGTCAAAGCTGCGTTGGCGTACGACGAATATCGCTATCAGAAGGATAACGGCATTCTCATTACCGAGCCGTTTCGTGCAGAGGGCCTTCATAAAGTCCTGTATCAGTGCCCGCACTGCCACACGGAATCCAAAATGGCGTCCGAGGGCTCGGAGCTTTTCTGCCGCGAATGCGGTAAGCGGTGGCGTCTGAACGAGGACGGTACGCTGACCGCAGTGGAGGGAGAGACAGAGTTTTCCCACGTGCCCGACTGGTTTGAGTGGGAGCGCGAGCAGGTACGGCTGCAGATCGAAAACGGTACCTATGTGTTTGAAGACGAGATGGACGTGTACTCGCTGCCGCGGTGCTGGAAATTTGAAAAGCTTGGTAATGCGCGCTTGACTCACGATCCGAAAAACGGCTTTGTGCTGGACGGATTTTACAATGGCAGTCCCTATCATATTCAGCGTACGCCGATCGAGACCAACAGCTTGCACGTTGAGTACGATTATTGCTATATCAAGCCGTTCGACTGCGTGGATATCTCCACGGAAAACGACTCGTTCTACTGTTATCCCACCAAGGAAAACGTGGTGACCAAGCTGGCGTTTGCAACCGAGATCCTGTATCAGAGGGCGCAGGCGGCACGGAACGGCAGACCGAAAACGGCGACCCCTGTTTAAACGGTACACGCGTGTCCCGATGCAACAAATGCATTGCATCGGGACTTTTTGGTATCCCGATATTTCTTGACGGGTTTGTCGAAATATGGTATAATTTCATTGTAAGCCGCATAGATATGCAGCAGAGAAAGGAGTCTTGACGATGGTTGTAGCGATCGTTCTCATTGCGCTGGTGGTACTGATCATTTTCCCGAATATTCGCATCGTGCCGCAAGCAAAGGAATTTGTAATTGAGTTTCTGGGGAAGTATAAAACAACGTGGAGCGCCGGTATCCATTTTAAGATCCCGTTTTTGGAGCGTATCGCCAAGCAGATCACGCTGAAGGAGCAGGTTATGGATTCGCCTCCGCAGCCGGTCATTACCAAGGATAACGTGACGATGCAGATCGACACGGTGGTGTATTTCCGTATCTACGATGCGAAACTGTACGCCTACGGTGCGGTGAGCCCCATTGCGGCGCTGGAAAACCTGACGGCGACCACCCTGCGTAACATCGTGGGTGAGCTGGAGCTGGACGGTACGCTGACCTCGCGTGACACTATCAACGAAAAGATGACGGCGATCCTCGACGAGGCGACCGATCAATGGGGTATCAAGGTCAGCCGTGTGGAACTGAAAAATATTATTCCGCCTACTGAGATCCAGAATGCTATGGAAAAGCAGATGAAGGCGGAGCGCGATCGCCGTGAAACGCTGCTGCAGGCGGAGGGCCACAAGGCGGCTGCGATCACACGTGCAGAAGGCGATAAGCAGGCGATGATCCTCGCCGCCGAGGGCGAACGCGATGCGCGTATCGCACGGGCAGAGGGTGAGGCGCGTGCGATCTACCTGTCGAAGAAGGCAGAGGTCGACGGTCTGCGTGCTTTGAAGGAGGCCGGCGCAGATTTTGCGGTGCTGGAGCTGAAAAAGTATGAGGCGTTGGTGCGCTTGGCAGACGGTAAGGCATCCAAGATCATCATTCCCACCGACGCGGTCAACGCGACAAAGGCAAACGTCTTGTTTTCCGAAACCACCGGCTTGGGCGACGTGACCGAGCCGGCACCGACACCGCCGCCGGCTGTGAAAAACGATCCTTGCTGCGACTGATATAACAACGACAGCAGTGCGAAAACGCACTGCTGTTTTTGCGCTTTTGGCTTGTTTTTGCCGAAAAAGCATGGTACAATTACCTCAAGATGTTATAAGGAAGTGGTCATTTTGAGTAAATCGGTAAAATTTGCGTTATTCGCGGACTTGCATTACATCAAAGGATACTATACTTGCACCCCGAAGCACCTGGAAATGATCCTTGACCGCGCCGGTCGGGAAGATGCAGAGTTCGTGATGCAGCTCGGTGATTTTTCCAACGATTATATCGGTTCACCCGAAATGGTGAATCTGTATTTGAATAATCCGCAGGGGTTACCTGCTTACGGTATTTACGGCAACCATGAGCTGGAATGTATGCACCACGGTAAGGCTGATCCCAATACCGAGCATTCGATGCTGTATGTCACACCCTATTTGACCAACCGTCCTGACGAGGTGGTATGGGGTACACCTGACGGCAAGCCCGAACCGAACGGTGAGATTGCTTACTATTGGTTTGAAAGAAGCGGCTTTCGTTTCGTTTGTACCGACTGCGGGTATTCCTACAATGCCGACAAAGCGGAGTGGGAGCACAATTTCAACCTGTATCCCCGCACCGAGGGTAACCGTCCCACCGAGTGCCTCGGTGCGGAGCAGCGCCGCTGGATGGAAGAGGTGCTGACCGATGCGGCGAACAAGAACATTCCGTGCATCGTGTTCTCACATCCGACTTTCTTCAAGGAGTGGGGCGGCAACGCCGGCGATGCGGACGAGGCGTGTGCGATCTTTAACCGTGTGAACGAGATCCGTCCCGGCACGGTGATCGCAGTCATCAACGGTCACAAGCACAGTGACCACGCCGCGATCCGCGATAATATCGTGTTCTTGGATATCAACGTCGTTAACAACGGTCTTTGGATGGCGGACGGGTTCCCGCATTACAGCGATGATCAGATGTTTGAGTATCTGGACTATGACCGTGAGGGCAACTATCTCGGTACGAAGATGGTCCCGATCAACACGCTTCCCAATGCGCCGAGAACGTGGTTTTTTGATGATCCGTTGTCCTGTATTATTACGGTGACGGATGACGGTGTGGTGACGGTGGACGGCTCGGAAACAAACTGGCTGCACGGCGTCGAACCGCCGGCAGGATACACGAAGGTGCCGCGCATTACATCGGGTTCGTATGCGATCAAGCGATAACGGAGAGGGAGCGGTTGCGGTGAGCAATAGTCTCAAATTCTTGCTTTTTGCGGATTTCCATTATAAAAAGGGCGTCTACCCGATGGCGGTGGAGCACCTGGACACCATTATGAAGAAGGCACACGAGAATGGCGTGGATTACGTCATCCATTGCGGTGATTTTTGCAACGATTACGTCGGGTCACCGGAGATCGTGAACGCCTACATCAATAACGAATATGGTCTGCCCGTATACGGCGTTTTGGGTAATCACGAGCTGGAATATTTCGTCGGCGAGCGGTTCACGCCGCAGTATGCGGAAAATCCGATGGCGTTTGTGACCGCCCGCATCAACAACGTACCGGACGAGGTGGTGTGGGGCACGCCCAGCGGCAAGTACGAGGACGGTCGCATCGGATATTACTATTTTGACGTTAAGGGTATCCGTATGATCTGTACCGACACCAATTTTTCCTACAGCAAGGAGCGCGATGCGTGGGAGCACAACATTACCTATCACGCGCCGCTTGGCAACGTTCACGGCGATGCACTGGGACCCGATCAGTTGGGGTGGCTGGAAGAGGTGCTGACGGATGCAGCGCACAAGGGGATTCCATGTATGGTCATCGGACATGCCGGCTTGTCTAACCTGTGGTATCACAGCTTTGATTGGTCCGCTGTGCAGGATATCTATCAGCGTGCCAACGCTATCCGCAAGGGTACGGTGTTGTTTTCCATCAACGGGCATTATCATACCGACCATTTGCAGGTGCTTGACAACGTGCTGTATATGGACGTCAACACCGTACTGAACGGCTGGTGGGTCAACAGTCACGAGCCGCATTACGAGGATGGACACACCTTCGAGTTTGTGGAGTACGATGCCGATGGCAACGCTGTGGATGTGTATAAGAAAAATTACCACGATCTGTCGATGGGAAATCAGACCTGGTTCTTCAAGGATCCGCTGTCCTGTATCGTCACGGTGACGGGGGACGGGAAGATCACGATTGAGGGCATGGAGTCTGGCTGGGTGTATGATGTTGTCCCGACGACCGACGGCCGTACCGGCGTGAAAGCTGGTATCAGTTCAGGAAAATATAAGCTCGAGCGGTGATAAAATACGGTATAGTTATTGACTTTTTTGCAAGACAATGGTATAGTTGACTCATAGCAGTCGAGGAGTAGAAGCGAGTAAAACAGCGACACTTTCCTCGGCTGTATTTCTTTATATGGGGTGATGAGCGTGGGTAAACAAACCGTTAAATTTTCCGTATTCGCCGACTTTCACTATATGAAGCAGTGTTATCCGGTGACACAGGCGCACCTGGATGCCGTTCTGCGCCGCGCAGTGGATGAAAAGGCGGATTTTGTGGTGCAGCTCGGTGACTTCTGCAACGATTTTATCGCGTCGCCTGAGATCACAAAGTATTATACCGATAATCCGTACAAGCTGCCCGCTTACGGCGTGTACGGTGATCACGATCTGGAATACGTGGAGCACAGCGGCAAGAGCCTACCTCGTGACAATACCATGGCACGTGTCACGCCGTATCTGAATAGCGACAAGGACGTCATCTGGGGTACCGAGGATGGCACGATCGGCGACGGTTCCATCGGTTACTACTACTTTGACAAGGGTGGTTTCCGCTTTATTGCGGTGGACTCCCAGTACTCCCAGAATCCCGAAACGGGGGAGTGGGTGAAGAATATCACCTATCATCCGCCGCAGGGCAACAAATTCGGCGATCGTCTCGGCACAAAGCAACTCGCCTGGCTGGAAACGGTGTTGACCGACGCGGCACACAAGGATCTGCCCTGCATCATCTTTGCCCATTCGCCGGCGTGGCACGGCTACGCCGTAGCGGACAAGGAGCCGGAGGTTACGGCGATCTTCAACCGTGTCAATGCGATCCGCAAGGGTACGGTCATGATGTGCCTGAATGGTCATTTGCATACTAACCGTGCGATGAAGCTTTTGGATAATGTGCTGTATATGGACGTTAACGCCACGATCAATGCGTGGTGGATGGGCAGTAAGGCCAAGCCGCACTACGGTCCTGAGCACACGTACGAATACACCGAGTACGATGCCGAGGGCAACCCGATCGGTACCCGCGAGCGTCCGTATATCGAGCTGTGGCAGGGGCAGAACACGTGGTTTGTCAAGGATCCGCTCAGCGCCATTGTGACGGTGGATACCGACGGGAACGTGACGGTACAGGGCATGGAGACTGAATGGGTGTACGACATTGCACCGGAGCTGCCGGAGGATGCCTATTTTGCCAAAGAGTTTGTGCACTGCGCTCCGTGTATCTCATCGGGTGAATACAAGATCGAACGGTAAAGAGAGGGAGAACAGAAATGAGTAAGACGCTGAAAATGTCGGTGTTTGCCGATTTTCATTATCGCAAGTTCGCCTATCCCGGCACGCTGCGTGATCTGGGTGTGATCCTGAAGCGTGCGGCGGATAATGACGTGGATTTTGTGATCCACGCCGGTGACTTCTGCAACGATTATCACGAATCTCCCGAACTGATGCCTGCGTATTTACAGAATAAATACGACCTGCCCGTTTACGGCATTTACGGTAACCACGAGTTGGAGTATCTTATCCACGATTGCCGCGATTACGACGACAAGCCGCCGATGCAGTTGGTTACGCCGTTTCTTACGAACCGTGCCGATGAGGTGACCTGGGGCACACCAGACGGCAAGCCGCTTCCGGATGGCTCGATCGCGTATTATTGGTTTGAGAAAAACGGTTTTCGTATCGTCTGCACCGATACGCACTATTCCTATAGTGAGGAGCGTGGTGCGTGGGAGCACAATCCGTCGCTGTACGTGCCGAAGGGCAACGTGATGACCGAGTCGCTGGGCGACGTGCAGCGTCGGTGGCTGGAGGACGTGCTGACCGACGCTGCGCACAAGGGGATCCCGTGCATCGTGTTCAGCCACGCGGGGTTTGCGGACGGCTGGCATCCGTCGCACGATCGCGACAACGTACGCGCGATCTTCAACCGTGTCAACGCCATTCGTAAGGGTACGGTGGTTGCTGCGATCAACGGGCATCTGCATACCGATAACGCCGAAGTGGTGGATAATATCGTCTTTTTGGACATCAACACGGTCAATAACGGGTATTTCCTGACCCCGGGTTTCCCGCACTACGATGAAACACATACGTTCCTGTATACCGATTACGATGCCGAGGGTAACGAAGGCGAGACGTATGAGCGTCCCTACAAGGAGCTGTTCTATAACTTAATGGGTAATTACTGCTGGTTCTACCGCGATCCGCTTAGCGCGATCATCACGGTGTCGGATGACGGTACGGTGACGGTGGAAGGCTCGGAATCCGAGTGGGCATACGGCATTTTGCCGCCGGATACCACCAAGCCCGGCAAGCATCCGAAGATCACGTCGGGTACTTATAAGATCGAGCGGTAAAAAGGCGAAGATCCACGTTTTGCACACGACTATCCCCCCAACGGGGAGAGTGTTTGGTACAATGAGGACAGTATCGGAAAGGATGGTTTTTATGAAAAAATCGATCACTTTTTTGACACTTGCGGATTTTCACTACTACAAACCCGCATGGCCTGCCAATATTGCTCAATTGGAGTCCATTTTGCAGCGTGCTGCGGATGCTAAAGTAGATTTTGTGATGCATTGCGGTGATTTTTGCGCAGATTACGCAGATTCTCCCGAGTGTACAAAAGCGTGGGTGGATAACAAGCACGGTTTGCCTGTGTACGGTGTGTACGGGAATCACGAGCTTGAGGGCATGAATCACGGCAGAAAGGATTTGGATTTTGAGCATCCGATGAAATATGTCACGCCCTACCTGACCAACCGTGCGGACGAGGTAGTGTGGGGTACGCCCGACGGCAAGCCGGCTGAGTGGGGTGAGATCTCCTATTTTTGGTTTGAGAAAAATGGATTCCGCATTATCTGTACTGACGGTTTTTACTCTCGCAATCCTGAAACGGGGGAGTGGGTACATAACCAAACGCTATACGTCCCGAAGGGTAACTACCCTCACGAGGCGCTCGGCGCCGATCAGCGTGCGTGGCTGGAAGCAGTGCTGACCGATGCGGCACACAAAGATATTCCCTGCATCGTCATCTCGCACTGTCCGTTCATTGAGTGGCGGGGCAGAGCGGGGGATCACGCTGAAGTGCGGGAGATTTTTAACCGTGTGAATGCGATCCGCAAAGGTACGGTGGTTGCCTCTATTTGCGGACATCTTCATACGGATCGTGCCGAGGTGCAGGATGGGATCGTGTATCTTGCTATCAACTCGGTGATCAACGGTCATTGGCAAGGGGCGCTGGATGAGCATTATTTGCCGGAGCATACCTTTACGTATCAGGATTACGACGCCGAGGGTACTTATCGTGGTGAGTACGAGAAACCGTTGGATTCGTTCTGGCAAGGACGTCACGGTTGGTTCCATAAGGATCCGCTCAGCGCCATCATCACCGTCTCCGACGACGGCACGGTGGAGGTCGAGGGCCAAGAGTCCGAGTGGGTATACGGTGTGGCTCCCACAGCCGAATCGATCGGTGATACGATAGGTGTGAAAAACGGAATTACGTCGGGTACATACAAGGCTGATCGGTAAGGGAGAGTGGATACTATGAAATTTTTATTGTTTGCTGACTTGCATTATCATCCGGCGGCCTATGCCTCAACGGTGGAAAATTTGGAAACCATCCTGAAGCGTGCCGCAGAGGAACAGGTGGATTTTGTTATTCACGCGGGTGACTTTTGCAACGATTATGCGACCTGCCCGCAGATCTTGAAAGCGTACCTTGATAATCCGTACGGTTTGCCGGTGTACGGTGTGTACGGTAACCACGAGCTGGAATGGGTCACGCATGATCGCAAGGGGCTGGATAAGAGCAACCCAATGGAGCGTGTGACGCCGTTTCTGACAAATCGTGCCGACAAGGTCGTGTGGGGTACGCCCGATGGCACGATCGGCAACGGTAGCATCGGATACTATTATTTTGACGTCAACGGCTTCCGTATCGTTTGTGTGGATACCAACTATTCCTACAACGAAGAGCGCGATGAGTGGATGCACAATCAAGATTATTTTGCACCAAAAGGGAATATTCACGGTGACTGTCTGGGACCGGTCCAGCTTGCGTGGTTGGAGAACGTACTGACCGAGGCGGCATACAAGGCAATTCCTTGCGTCGTGGTGGGACACGCAGGGTTTAGTGCACACTGGAATAAATCATGGAATCACGAGACGGTGCGCGGGATCTATACGCGCGTCAATGCGATCCGCAAGGGTACGGTGCGCGCCTCCATCAACGGTCATTACCATACCCAACGCCACATCGTGGAGGATAACGTGCTGTACTGGGATGCCAATGCGGTGATCCACGCGTGTATGTATATTGCTTCGGATGGCGATCACTACACCGACGAGCATACGTTTGAATACGTGGAATATGATGCGGAGGGCAACGAGCTGAAGCGGTATGATGCACCGTACAGCAAGCCGTATCGTGGCAAGTTCGGGTACCATTTCACCGAGCCGCTCAGTGCTGTGTTTACACTCGAGGAGGACGGCCGCATCACGGTAGACGGCAAGGAGACGGAGTTCGCCTATGGCATTCGTCCTGCGCCGCAGTATTGGGAAGAGGTTGCCGGCAAGGTGCTCGGTATCCCGTCCTGCGAATTCCAAGTAGAGGTCTGAACCAGCAAACGCCGATTCTTTAGAATCGGCGTTGCGTTTTTGCTGTGTGGATGGTACAATGGCATAGAAGAGGGGTGTTGTTAATGCTGATTGATGTGGATCGTGCCGTGTGGGAGCGGTTGACCCGTGCGGAGCAGGATATCATTCGGTTTATCAACGACAATGAAGCACAGCTTCCGGAGCTGTCGATCGTAGATATTGCGATGGAGACCTATACGTCTCCTGCCAGTGTGTCCCGTGCGATCCGTAAGTGCGGCATCACAGGGTTTCACGAATTGCGGTATAAGACAACGGTGGTTGCCGACAAGCCGGAGATCTGTCAGATGGGTGAGGTCGTCAATAGTTCCTTGTTGGAGGTGCAGCGCCTGGTAGACCGTCTCTCGGTTCCTGTTGTACTGGGAATCGTGGAGTCGATCCGTGAGGCAGACCGTATTTTGGCGCTGGGATTGGGTTTGTCGGAGTATGTCACTGCCGAGTTTGCGCTGAAGCTGCAGCTGTTGGATCACAACGCCGTCGCATTGACGGATCCCAATCTGATACGTACACGCACCAAACGAATGAAACCCTCGGAACTGGTGCTGATCTTCTCGCTGAACGGACGCACGCCCGAGCTGATCGAAGCGGCGCAAAATGCTAACCAATGCGGCGCAAAGGTCATTACCTGTTGCTGCGATGCCGGCTCTCCGCTGCTGCAGATGTCGGACCATGTCATCGTGGGGCATCGCGAGCATCATAGCGAGATCGTTGGCTACGAGGTGGATTCCCGCTTGCCGCTGCACGTGATTTCGCGCATTTTGGTGGAATATCTGGTTGCCAACTGAATAGTGAACAACGATACTGAGATAAAAAGAAAGCCGCTGTCGGAACGCTCCGACAGCGGCTTTACTGTGCTTGATTATTTCTTTTTCGCGGATTTCTTCAGCGCTTTTTTCTTGGTGCTGTGCTCTACCCACGCTGCCCAGATGGGCGTACAGAGGAAGGTAGAGGTGTAGAAACCGGAGATAACGCCGATCGCCATCGGCAAGGCAAAGCTGACGATGTTATCCATCGAGAAGATCAGTGCAAACACCGCAACCGTACCGATAGCGATAAAGGTACAAATACTGGTGTTCAACGTACGGGAGAAGGACTGACGCAGGCTGACGTTGACGATCTCGCTGATCGAGGTCTTGCTGTCCATCTTACGGCGGTTTTCACGGATACGGTCGTAGATAACGATGGTATCGTTCAGCGAGTAACCGAGGATGGTCAGCACCACCGCGACGAAGTTATCGTTCAGCGGGATGCGGAAGATCACGAAGGTGAAATAGGCGATCAGGATATCGTGCAGCAGTGCGAGCAGTGCCATCACGCCGGCGGAGATACCGCCGATGCGGCGGAAGCGGATGCCGACGTAGATCACCAAGAACAGCGAGGCCAGTGCGATTGCCGCCAAGCATTTCAGGAAGAAGGTGCGACCGTAGGTTGCCTGCAGGGAGTTGATATTGATACCGTTCAGTGCGTTTTTCGGGAAGGCTGCCTTGAACGAATCGTCAAACTTGCCTTGCGACTCCAGATCCAGATCGTCCACCAAGGTGACGGTGACGACGGGGATGTTGCCCTCTGCGGAAATATCCACTTCAGCACCGGGGAGCAGTTCCTTTACGGTTTCGGTCACAGCCGACTTGTCCAGCGTGCCGGAATAACTGTATTTGAGCATCGTACCGCCCTTGAACTGGATGTCCAGCTTCACGCCGAAGATCAGGTTGACGATGATGCCCAACAGCATGATGGCAGCGGAAATGTAGCAGAACAGCTTGCGCTTGGCGATAAAATCAAAATTACTCATGGCGCTTACCTCCCAACAACCAGGGCTTACGCAGGAACTTGAGGCGGGTGACGGATTTCATCATCAACCGCGAACAGGTGACGCCCATGATAAAGTTAAAGATGATACCGACGAGCAGCGTGTAACCAAAGGAGTAGACGGCGCCGCTGGTGGAAACGGGGAACATAAACAGGAACGGATGCAACAGCTTGGCAAAGATGCTGTCGGTCGGACCAAACACGCCCATCAGAACGATGGAGACGATGAGAACCGTGATGTTACCGTCGAAGATGGCGGAGAAGGATTCCTTACAGCCGTTCTGTACCGCGCTGTCGATGGTGCGACCCATGCGGATCTGCTCCTTGATACGCTCCGAGGTGATGATGTTTGCGTCCACGCCCATACCGATGGAAAGGATGATACCGGCGATACCGGGCAGGGTCAGCGTAAAGCTGTCGATCGCGGCGAAATAGCCCGACACAGCAGCGATCGAACCCGCGACCTGACCGATCAGCGCGATGATGGCAACAAAGCCGGAGAGGCGGTAGTAGAGCAGCATGAAGATCGCAATGAGCACGAACGCCACGATACCGGCGATGACCATCAACTCCAATGCACGCTCACCCATAGTAGCGGTGACGGTGTTGTAGTTGTTGGCCTCGATGCTGAAGGGCAGCGCACCGGCGTTGATGAGGTTGGCGAGCTCGGCGGCTTCGCTGTATTCACCAAACGCACCCGAAATCACGGCTTCACCATTGGTGATGTGAGCCTCAACGATCGGGTTGGACAGGCAGGTGAAGACCAGCTTGTCCGTCTTGTCGGTGCTGGCGGCCAATTCTTCCTCGGTCTTATCTCTGACCTGCCAGATGGAGATGGTGTACTTCTTGTCGGTAGCACCGGCGTTCTTGCTGTACTGCGTTTTCGTCGCATTGGCAAACCGCTCGGCGCCCTTGTCGGTGAATTTCAGATTTACGACCGCTTCCATAGCGGTGGTGGAATCGCTCCAGCCGGCAGTAGCCGATTCCATCATTTCGCCGGTGAGGATCAGCTGATCGTCCTTCGGCGGCTCGGTGGGCAGAGCATTGCTCGATTCTTTTTCGTCGTAGTAGAAACGAAGCTCGCCCAACTGACCCAGCTCACTGATGGTATCCTTGGCATTGAAGTTGGTCTCGCCGGCTGCCCACGGGAAGCGAATGATAACCTGATCGTTATCATAGTCGGCGTAGGCCTCATAGTCGGTAATGTTTTTGCCGATCATACGCAGGACGATAACTTCCTTCATCGCATCGATCTGCGCATCGGTGGCATTGATGGATTCATCAGCCGGGGCAAAGGTGGCTTCCACGCCGCCGCTGATGTCAATGCCGGTGCGGATGCCATTAGCTCCGCGGATCACCGTGTCGACTCGGTCGCCGTAGTACGTGTGCACGCCGAAAAGTGCGGTAAACGACAGGGCGAGGATGAGTGCAGCCACGATGAAGAATACGGGTTTCGGTGTTCGCTTCATCGGTCAATCCTCCAGTGTTCGATAGAAATATCCAGATACACCCTATTATAGGGGATTTTGTTTCAAAAGTCAATCAAAACCGAACAACTATTTAGGTAATATAGAAAAAACCGCCGCGATTGCTCGCAGCGGTTTGCAATATAACGGTTATGCCAGCAGTTTGTTCAGCGCGGCGATCTCGGCGCAGATACAGAACAGGTCCATGGCAGTCTGCAGCTCGGCAAGCGAGGGATAGGAGGGGGCGATACGCAAGGTAGCATCCTTAGGGTCCTTGCCGTAGGGATAGGTAGCGCCGGCCGGAGTGAGCACCACGCCCGCCGATTTCAGCAGACGTACGGTCTCGGCGGCAGTGCCTTCCATCAGCTCCACGCTGACGAAGTAGCCGCCGTTCGGCTTGTGCCAACGGGCGATGTCTTTGTTGCCCAAGCGGGTATCCAACGTGTTCAGCACCACATCAAACTTCGGACGCAGCACCGCGGCGTGACGCTTCATATGCTCGCGGACACCGTCGAGGTTTTTGAAATACCGCGTATGACGCAGCATGTTGATCTTATCGTGACCGATGGTCTGGATCGTCATACGCGCCTTGATATCCGCGATGTTGGCAGGGCTGGCAGCGAGTGCCGCGACGCCGGCACCGGGGAAACTGATCTTGGAGGTGGAGGTGAACTGAATGACGATATCCTCGTTACCGACTGCCTCTGCTTCCTTGTAGAGGTTAAGCAGGGTATCGGGGGTGTCGTTCAGGTGGTGGACACAATAAGCGTTATCCCACATAATGCGGAAATCGGGTGCGGCAGGCTGCAAGCGGGCGAAGCGGCGAACCGTTTCGTCGGCGTAGGTGATGCCGTCGGGGTTGGAGTACATCGGCACGCACCAAATACCCTTGACGGCGGGATCCTGCACCAATCGCTCGACCTCGTCC
>JAGBFF010000083.1 GCA_017936615.1 Clostridia bacterium
CCCTCGGGAGCAAGGTAGTCCTTGCACTGATGTAAAATACGCTGATAGCGAGGCAGGGTCTCAATGTTCAGATCTGCGAGACGGTAAACGGCCATGCTTGCTCCTCTCGGACAAAAAGCGGCGGGCAGGGGAAACCTGCCTGCCGCTTTTTGCAGTCATTAGTGAACGATGCAACGTTCGGTATCGATATCGAAGATGTGCAGGCGGCTGGTGTCGATTGCTACCTTAACGGTGTCGCCGGCACGGGAGGTGGAACGGGGAGAAACGCGGGCGATGAGGTTAGTGGTATCCTCGTCCTGGCCCTTATAGCGCAGGTACAGGAAGATCTCGGAGCCCATCAGCTCGGTTACGTCGATGTCCACATCGATAACGTTTTCAGGCATGCTGGAAAGGTACATCGGCTCGTCGTGGATACATTCGGGACGCAGACCCAGAACGACCTCGTGGTCGATATATTCTTTCAGTGCGGGGTTGTTTGCCTTGTCAGCGGGGAGCTTCAACACGTTGTCACCGAAGTTGACGAACAGATCGTTGTCCTTCTTGGTGAGCTTGGCGTTGATGAAGTTCATCTGGGGGGTGCCGATAAAGCCTGCAACGAAGGTGTTAACAGGGTAATCGTACAGGTTCTGAGGAGTATCTACCTGCTGGATCAGACCGTCCTTCATAACGACGATACGGCTTGCCATCGTCATAGCCTCGGTCTGGTCGTGGGTAACGTAGATAAAGGTGGTACCGACCTTCTTGTGGATCTTGGTCAGCTCGGTTCTCATCTGTGCACGGAGCTTCGCATCCAGGTTGGAAAGAGGCTCGTCCAGAAGGAATACCTTAGGATAACGAACGATTGCACGGCCGAGTGCAACACGCTGCTTCTGACCGCCGGACAGAGCCTTCGGCTTTCTGTCGAGCAGGTGAGCAATATCCAGAACACGGGCAGCCTCTTCCACGCGGCGCTTGATCTCATCCTTCGGAGTCTTGCGGAGCTTCAGACCGAACGCCATGTTATCGTACACCGTCATGTGCGGGTACAGAGCGTAGTTCTGGAACACCATCGCGATGTCGCGATCCTTCGGCGCCACATCGTTAACCAAACGGTCACCGATGTACAGCTCACCGCTGGAGATCTCCTCCAGACCGGCGATCATACGCAGAGTAGTGGACTTACCGCAGCCGGAAGGACCAACCAAGATGATGAACTCCTGATCCTTGATCTCCAGATTGAAGTCGGAGACGGCGATAACGCCACCAGCGTACCTTTTGTAGATGTTTTTCAGAGACAGACTTGCCATTTGATGACCTCCATATTCTCTTTCTCAGATAAATTTGTGCGCTACAGACTAACGCACATTACCATGCTTCCTTATTTTAACAGATATTTTTGGATTTTACTATATCCTTTATGCACAAACTTTTACCCACAATCTTATCTGTGTTGCACAAAAAGTGTCGAATTTGTAAGATTTGAGAGCTCTTTTTCGGTTAAAAGTCGGGCTTCTCCCTCCGAAAGCAGCGGATCCAGTGCGAGCGGACCGATGGCGATACGCTTCAGCCACACAACACCGCGATCCACCGTGCCGAACATCCGCTTGATCTGGTGATACCGCCCCTCGGTGATGCCGATCTCCGCCAGCGGCTGCTCCCCATACTCCAGAATGCGTAGCTCAGCCGGTCGACAACGGGTGCCATCCGCCAGAACGATCTCACCCGCAAACAAGCGGACGTGTTCCTCGGTTAAAGGACCATCCAACCGCACGAGATACCGTTTCATGATATCGCTTTTTGGCGCAAGCAGGCGGTGGGCAAACTCGCCGTCGTCCGTCAGTAGCACCAAACCGACCGTGTCCTTGTCCAGCCGTCCGGCAGGAAACAGCCCCTTACGCTGCAGCGCAGGGGGCAACAGATCCAACACAGTCTTCGCGCGGGGATCGCGCGAGACGCACAAGATCCCCGACGGTTTGTTCATCATAATATACGAAAAACGGCGATAGCACAGCGCTTCCCCCGCCACCGTCACGGTGCAGGTCTCCTCCACCTTGCGGGCGGCATCGCGGCAGACGACCCCATCCACCGTCACCTGTCCCGATCGGATGAGCCGCACCGTTTCACTACGGCTGAGCGTCCCCTGAGAGGCGATCATCTTATCCAATCGCTGTACCATCGTCATTCTCCTGTCACATCAATGCTTTTTGCATTCCATTGGGTCCGGCGGTAGTGATGTCACCCGCCACCACGCGGTCCTTGTACACGTACAAATGCACCCACGCCGGCTTACCATCCACGGTGTTGTTCACGGTATAGGTATAGCGTTTCACACGTTTGCCGCTGTATTCCAGCAAGCTGAGCCCCATTTTTTCCTGCAGCGCATCGTAGGCAATGAGGGTCGCATCGGGATCATCCGGCACACGGACCTCCTCCACGCACTCGCTGGCAGCATCCAATTCATACCCAAGCTCGTGCGCCAGTCGCACGCGCTCCTCGGCAGAAGCGACCTCCCAATCGACCTCGCGCGCCGCCGTCGGTGTGTCACCGCTCGGCAGTGCTACCGCCAACACGATCACCACGATCGCCAGTATCAAGGCTGCCGCCGCGGCGATCACATGCTTCCGATCCGCTTTCAAGGAAAACACAAACATAGCACACACATCCCGTTCCGTATTGTGGTACAGTATATGTGCGGTTGTTTTACGATATTACAGACAAATCAGTTCTTTTGGCGCCTTTGTCAGGTTGCAGCAACCGTTTTCGGTGATGAGAACCATATCCTCTATCCGCACGCCGAACCGTCCCGGAAGATAAATTCCCGGCTCCACCGTCACGACCTGACCTGCACGCAGCAGACTCGCTCCCGCACGTGGTGATAGTCGCGGCTCCTCGTGGATCTCCACGCCAACCCCGTGACCTGTGCCGTGACCAAAACACTCACCATAACCCGCTTGTTCAATAATGCGGCGGGCTGCCGCATCGCCCTCCACGCAGGAAATCCCGTCGCACAGTGTCTCCAACGCCGCTTGCTGCGCCTGCAGTACCGTTTCATATACCGTGCGCTGCTCGTCGCTCACTGCACCGAGCGCAACTGTGCGCGTCATATCGGAATGATACCCATCCACCACGGCGCCGAAATCCATGGTGATAAACTCGCCGTGCTGTATCGGCTTCTCTGACGGAATGCCGTGCGGCAGCGAGCCGTTGACACCCGAGACCACGATGAAATCGAACGCCACGCGCTCGGCACCCTGACGTCGAATAAAAAACTCCAGCTCCAGTGCGACCTCGCGCTCGGTCACACCCTCGCGGATGTACGGTAGAATATGCTCGAACCCCGCTTCGGTCAACGCCTGTGCCTGACGGATCTTTTCAACCTCGGTGGGCGATTTGACCGTGCGCAGCGCACGAAGCCAGCCGTCTACGTCACAGCTGTCCTCCACCGTCACCGAGGGCAATCCCGTCCGCAGATGCTGCAGCCGGGCGGCGCTCGTTTGCTCCGCCTCCACCAGTATGGTGCGGATACCGTGCCGCTCTGCGAGCGTTTTCAGCTCTTCGGGCAACCGCACGATCATACGGCATTCGGCACCGCGTACCGTCTGTTCGGCTTGCTCGATATACCGAAAATCCGTCAAAAAATAGGCGGCTTCCGTCGTCAGAAAGATCCAACTCTCCCCTGCGGGAAAGCCGGTAAGATACCGCAAATGATGCGGTGCGGAGATCAACATCGCTGTATCTGCCGACAAGTTGGCCGACAGCGCGTCCAAACGAGTCACCTTTCTTCCCCCCGATACAAAGCGTGTAGCGTCGCCGCATCCTCCGCCTGCGTGCCGTCTGACTCGCAAATAAAGGTCGGGCACAAGCCCCTCTCACGAATCAGCTTCATCAGCGGTGCCGGTTCAGGGCCGTACACCGTATCCTCAAACGTCAGGTGGCGCTTCTCGCCGCCTTTGGTGTATTCGATTTTAGAAAAATGAGCGTGGAACATCGCACCGCGCTCGGCGCCCAGCTCGTTATGCAGCCGATCCAAAAGCGCCGCAAACGCCTCTTCGGTATTCAACCCACCCAGTGTGCGGCTGTTTAGATGGCCGAAATCCACGCAGGGCAAAAACCGCTCGTCAAGAGCGCAAAACTGCAGCACCTCATCAAGATCGCCGAGTTGATTGATCTTGCCCATCGTCTCGGGACAAATACGCACCTGCGACAAGCCCTCGCTGTCCAGCGCCTCCTGTGCGCGACGCAGCGTTTGCGATGCCAGCGTCGTCGCATCGGCACGGGACAAACCGCCCAGGCCGCCCGGATGCACCACGATGCGCTCGCCACCCATCTGCACCACCGCGCGGGCACTTTCCAGAATATAACGAATGGAATTATCCCTTTTTTCCGGCTCGGCGGAGGCCAGCGAGATAAAATACGGCGCGTGCAACGACATCTGCACATCGTACCTTTTCGCCTCTTCACCCATCGCGCGCGCCGTTTCCTCCGTCACGCGGACACCGCGACCACACTGGTATTCATACGCCGTCAGCCCCAGTGAATGAAGCCACGCGGGTGCTTGCAGCGTCGCCTTGTTACCGGCGGCGTAAAACGACTCGCTGTTGCCGGCAGGACCGAATTTGGCTGTCATTGCTGCACCCCCTTCTTGAGGAGTGCGCGGCGGAACGGCTTTTCCCACCGCCGACGCAGCCGCAAAAACGGTTTTTCGTTATCGGTGCGGATCGGTTCCAGTAAAAAGCAGGAAACGCCGCTGAATTTCGTACCGAACCAATCGGTAAAGATCTGATCACCCACCGCGGCGCACTGCTTCAAAGGCAGACCAACACGCCGTGCCGCGCGCCAGAACCCAATAGGCGACGGCTTGCAGGCCAGCGAGATATGGCGCAGACCCAGCTTTTCAGCAAACGGGGCAATGCGACGATCCAGCGCGTTGGACACGACCGTCAACGCAATACCTGCCGTCTTCATAGTATCCAACCACTCCAAAACGCCCTCCGCCAGCTCGGTGCTGCCATAGGTAGTCAGGGTATTATCAATATCTAACAGCAGACCGCGAATGCCGCGCTCCTTCAGATCCTCCGGCGTGATATCGATCGCGCGGCGGTAGCACCAGGTCTTTCCCATACCGATCTCCTTCCTTTAGATAAACAAAAAACGGGCTCTCGCCCGTTTTGTTGTTATTTGAACTTTCTCTTACGAGCGGCCTCGGACTTCTTCTTACGACGCACGGAAGGCTTCTCATAATGCTCACGCTTGCGTACCTCAGCGAGGACGCCGGAGCGGGCACAGGACTTCTTCCAACGGCGCAGCGCGCTGTCCAGAGATTCGTTCTCTTTGACTTTGACCTCTGACATTCTTATTCCCTCCCTCCGCCTGATAGCAGGGGTTTTTCGTTTCGTATATTCACAACGATACCTATTGATTATACACTGGAATTTCGCCGCCGTCAAGTCCTTTATCAAAATTTCCTGCAAAGGTTTCGTAAATTACCCGACAATGACCTCGATAACATCGCCTGTTTTCCACAGGCGATCCACCGTTACCGTGCCGCTCGCCGCATCCCACACGATGGCGATCTCCTGACCGTTCACGCAAACGGTCGGCACTGCTTTAGCGTACCACGTGATCGGCGTATGCGCCGTATCGCCGCATTCCAGCGACAGCCGGTTACCGTGTGCCGCCACCTTACAGATCGGCATATCGATCGCCGTAAGCAGCACAGGGTAAGACGGGCGATCGTCGGTACGACATACCTGCATCGTTTCGTTGACATCACAGATGACATCGGTCGGTAGTTGCAACGTGCCTTTGACGGTTTTACCCGCACATTTCAGCACGGCAAACGAACCGCTGCCGCTGACAGCCACAGCAATACGGTAATTGCTCATCGGCACACCCTGCACACAGACGGTGCCACTATCCTTTGCCGGCAGATAGCACAGACCGCCGCGGTGGCGCAGGATTCCCGCCATACCGGCGCGCAGCGCCTCCATTTGGGCGGTAGCCGCAAAGGTCTGCCAATCGCACACCTGATCGGGATGGATGGAAAAACGGGAAAAATTGGTAGTCTCCTCGGCGTTCTTCCAACGATCGGAGCGTTTCATTGCCTCATCCATCACACGGTGGATCTCTGCCACGTTGTTGGCCGTACGCTGCAACTTCATTTCGTGGCCGTTGTGCTGGTTCATATGCACGAATTTCCACCAGCCGGACGGCATCGGGCTGTCGATCGCAACAGCGCGATGACCGAAAGGGTGATATAATTGATGCGATTGATAATGCGCCAACCGCTCGGCGATGTCGCGCATCAGATACATACCGTATGGATAATCGTAACCTAACGTCAGCGAGTTGTGGTGAATCTCCAGAGCCGCGGGTGACAGGTCACGGTTGGCACCGGCGCGCAGATAGCCGACTTCTTCGTTAAAAAATACCCGACGGAAGCCGACTTCTACGCCGTCGATAATCTTCGTCGCCTGCGCGGCAGTCTCTTCATCACCACGACGCACCGCCTCATTGCGGACGATGCGGCACACGCTGTACCAAAGAGCGTTGACATCCGGCGAGAGAAACAGACCGCCCAGCCCCATCTGCACGGTCTTGTCCACACCGGTATTGCCCTTACACAGGAGCAAGCCGTATTGCGGCTCGGTCAACCGCAGTGCAAAGCGGAAGATTTTAAGGATCTGCGGATACACGTCCGTTTGATATGCCGCGGACAGAAATGCCATCGCCTCGTTCCACGCCACGATCAGGTGCAGTGCACTGATGGGGGTGTTTTCCATCGCGGGCAGGTCGAATAAATACCGCAGAATCCGCGCCGCATCCGCATAGCGACCGTTCCACACGAAATCACGGATGGGATATATGGTATCCCACAGTGAAAAATAGCCCTAGTTGCCGCAGGAAGCGCGCACGCCGATTCGCCCCTCCGCCGTCGGACCGACCATCAGCGCATCCAGATACGCTGCCGCGGCGCGCCCATAGTCCTCTGCAAACGGAATGGCCTTCGTGCTGACACAGTTTGCCGTGCGCTCGCGCAGCTCCATTGCATCCAGATGTGCTTTCCGCAACACGGTATACTGCGAAAGCCCCTCGTGCAGCGCGGTGATTGCCGACTCCTCGTCCTCACCGATCGCCATACCGACGCGGATCGCCGCGCGGTCACCCCACGCCATACGAAGCAGTGTGACGTTCCGCGCCTCATCAGCTGTGATCGGCGCGTCAGCGCCTACCGCGATCACATACGATTTTACGCCGTACGGATACTCCGCTATGCCACGGTACAACAGCACCTGACGCATAGCGTCAAACGCTTCCTCCGTCCAGCGCACCTGGACTTCGCCGTTGAGCTCGGGCAGATCGACGTTCAGCTCCACCCCGGCTTCGCGGTAGTGATCGCCGCTTTGTGTCGAGCCCTCACCGCGGTGCTGATCCTTATGGGTACGGACACGACCGCTGTACAAAAATTTCTTACCGAGATACAGCAGCAATTCGTTGCGTTTATCCGACGCACAGGTGCATTCCCATAGCAGACGGTTGCTCTCAAGCAGCAGCTGATAGGTCTGCAGCTCGTCGCCACCCTCCAGATATGATAGCGTGAAATTCTGTTCTGTAGGACGGTGCGGCAGGATACGACCACCCGTCTCTCGCGTGTACAGCTGGATACCTGCACCGTACTCCGGGCTCTCGCTGTCACACGCCTTCTCACGAGAGAAGATCGGCAATAAATTTTCGTCGGGATATACGGTATCCTTCCAATAATGGCAATCAATAAGATTTAAAAAGCAGATGCCACCGTCGTTGTCGATCATCGCTGACAACTCGTTGCTGCAAAAATGGCGGTATTCGTTGGCATCCAAAGCGGATAAACGAAACATAAGCATCCCTCCGTATGTTGCCTTCATTATATAGGTGACCGCCTAAACTTTCAACCTCTTTTTACCAAAAAGTCAAAATCAAGTGAATATACAGCAAAAAAGCACCGCCCGAATCGGGCGGTGCTTGTTATGGATAGATATTACGGTTTAACCACTAGGTTGACCAGCTTGCGCGGCACGTACAGCTCCTTGATGAGCTGCTTACCTTCCAGCTCGGGAGCAACACGCTCCTGCGCCTTGGCAAGCGCAAGCACGGTCGACGCGTCATCATTGACACCGATCACGATGCGGGTACGGATCTTGCCGTTGACCTGCACGGCGATCTCCACAGAATCCTCAACACACTTGGCAGGATCAAACTCCGGCCACGGATAATACGCCAGCTCCTGCGTGTTGCCGAGCATCTCCCACAGTTCCTCCGTCATATGCGGAGCGAACGGGTTAAGCAGCTGCACCAGCACGGCATACTCGGCACGGTTGGCACCGCCGGCGGCGTTGAACTCGTTGAGCAACGCCATCATTGCGGCGATCGCGGTGTTGAACTTGAGGTTCTCGATATCCTCGCCCACCTTGCGGATGGTCTTGTGGATCATCGTCTCCAGCTCGGGACGGACGACATCACCGGGAAGCAAATTCTCGGATACCGCCCACACGCGTTCCAGAAAACGGCGCACGCCGCGAATACTGTCGCTCGACCACGGAGCAGCCTTTTCAAAGTCACCAATAAACATTTCGTACATGCGCAGCGTGTCAGCGCCGTATTCGTTGACAATATCGTCGGGGTTAACGACATTGCCGCGCGATTTCGACATTTTTTCGCCGTTTTCACCGAGGATCATACCGTGGCTGGTACGCTTGGCATACGGTTCAGCAGTCGGCACAACGCCGATATCATACAGGAATTTGTGCCAGAAACGGCTGTACAGCAGGTGCAACGTGGTATGCTCCATACCACCGTTATACCAGTTGACGGGTGTCCAATATTTCAGTGCCTCGGGTGACGCCAATGCTTTGTCGTTGTGCGGATCGCAATAGCGCAGAAAATACCACGACGAGCCTGCCCACTGCGGCATGGTGTCGGTCTCACGCTTCGCCGGTGCACCGCACTTCGGGCAAGTAGTGTTGACCCACTCGTCCATCGCAGCCAGAGGCGATTCGCCGTTATCGGTTGGCTCATAGCTGTCTACCATCGGCAGACGGATGGGCAACTGCTCCTCCGGTACCGCTACCTGACCGCAGTGCGGGCAGTGAACGATCGGGATGGGCTCGCCCCAGTAGCGCTGACGGGAGAAGACCCAGTCGCGCAATTTATAGTTGACCTTTGGCTCACCGATGCCCTGCTTGGCCAAGAAATCGATGATAGCAACCTTTGCCTCCTCAACAGACATACCGTTGAGGAATCCGGAGTTGACCATCACGCCGGTAGCGCAATCGGTAAAAGCCTCCTTCTCCACGTCGCCGCCCTGTACCACCTCGATGATGGGCAGATCGAACTTGCGCGCGAACTCCCAGTCGCGGGTGTCATGCGCCGGCACCGCCATGATCGCGCCGGTGCCGTAGGACACCAACACGTAATCCGACAGGAAAATCGGAATTTCGGTATCGTTCACAGGATTGATCGCGCGGATGCCCTGCAAACACACGCCGGTCTTATCTTTCGCCACTTCCGTGCGCTCGAAGTCCGATTTTCGCGCTGCGGCTTCCTGATAGGCGCGCACCTCGTCGGCATTGCCAAGCAGACCTTTTTCCAGCCAGGTATGTACCAACGGATGCTCCGGCGAGACAACCATATAGGTCGCACCGAACAGCGTGTCGGGGCGGGTGGTATAAACCTCCACAGGATCACCTACGGTAGTTTTGAACGTCACCTGCGCACCGGTGGAACGGCCGATCCAGTTGATCTGCTGTGCGCGAACGCGGTCGGGGTAATCCACCAGCTCCAGATCATCGATCAGTCGCTGCGCGTAGGCAGTGATCTTCAGCATCCACTGGCTCTTGACCTTGTGCACGACCTCACCGCCGCAGCGCTCGCACACACCACCGACAACCTCTTCGTTCGCCAGCACGCACTTACAGGAAGTGCACCAGTTGACCGCCATTTCCTTCTTATACGCCAAGCCCTTTTTAAAGAGCTGCAGAAAGATCCACTGCGTCCACTTGTAGTAGTCCGGGTCAGTGGTATTGATCTCACGCGTCCAATCGAAGGACAAGCCCAGACTCTGCAGTTGCGCCTTAAAGCGCGCTACGTTATTCTGCGTCACCACTTCGGGGTGGATGTGGTTCTTGATGGCAAAGTTTTCGGTAGGCAGGCCGAATGCGTCCCAACCCATCGGATACAGGACGTTGTATCCCTGCATACGGCGCTTACGCGACACCACGTCCAACGCGGTGTAGGAACGCGGGTGACCGACGTGCAGACCCTGACCGGACGGATACGGGAACTCTACCAACGCAAAATACGCCGGCTTACTCTGATCGTCGGAAGCGGCAAAGGTGTTTTCCGTCTCCCATTTTGTCTGCCATTTCTTTTCGATGGCAGCCGAATCAAACTTTTTCATTGATCTTCACCCTCCAAAAACTGTGCGATATCCAAAACGCGGGCATCCTGCCACAGACGTTCCAAATCGTAAAATTCACGCGAGCTGTCCAGAAACACGTGCAGCACAATGCTGCCGTAATCCAGTACAGTCCACAGGGCGGTACTGTACCCTTCGGTACGCAACGCCTGCACCTCGTATTTCAGCAGGTCGGTCTCCACGTAATCGATGAGCGCTCGAACCTGCGTGGTGCTGCCGCCCGATGCAATAATAAAGCGATCTGTCAGCGAGGTAACCTCGCTGACATCCAACACGCGGATATCCTGCGCCTTGTGTTTATCTAACGAGGCAACGATCGCTTGTGTCAGGTCTTGTATCGTCATCACTATTGTCTTACCTCTTGGTTGTTGTTGTGGTGGTCGCAGTCGTGTCCTCCGCCGCCGGCTCATTCAGGCCCGTCTGCGTGATAGCGATCTCCGACAGCACCTGTTTATGGCTCTCCGACGCCCCGTCGCTTACGAGCTCGGCAATCTGTATATCCGCCTCGGTCGCCTTGTTATCATACAGGTGGAAGTCGGTGTTGAGCACCTTTATCAACTCGGCACGATGGACGCTGTAATACGCGGTGGACTCGTGTGTGGTCGCCTCACCCGGCAGGATCTGTGCCGTGATCTTCGCCGGTCCTATTGCCGACAGCTCACGGATCAGCTTGACAGTGTCGTCACGGTTGGTGCTAAAAAACACCCGACTACCGCCGCCCATCACGTTGCCGATGGACTGCGTGGTCAACTTCTCCTCGTTCTGCGCCGCCAACCGCTGGAACACGGCGAGAAACACCTTACGCTGCCTCACCAGACGCTGCACGTCGCCCGCTACGCCCTTGTCACGCTTCAGCGCATACTCCAGTGCCCCGGCACCGTCCAGCGTACGCACGCCGTCACGGTATTCGATGCCGCCGAGCGTCTGCGCCTTTTCCAGCTCCACGTCGACACCACCCAGGTTGTCGATCAGATCCACAAAGGCATCCTGCGAGAAATAGTAGTACCCATCGACCGGCAGCGACATTGCATTGAAGATCGCGCCGACATTATACTTGGAGGAACCCTCCAGCTCTTCGATCTGATGTCCGTTGGAACGGCAGGTCTCGATATTCACTTCAAAAATCTGCTTACCCTCGGTCTTACAGAAGGTCAGCGGCGCAGGATTACCCCACACCTGACCCGATTTGTCCACCAGCCACCGGGTATCCTTACCCAGATAGG
>JAGBFF010000084.1 GCA_017936615.1 Clostridia bacterium
AGAACACCACCCCCGAACAGATGAAGATGTTCCTGACGCGCCTCGGCTTTAACTCCAAGATGGTCGTTACGGGCGATATCACCCAGATCGACCTACCGGACGGTAAAAAAAGCGGGCTGCGCGAGGTCATGCGGATCCTGAAAGGCGTCGAGGACGTTGCCATTTGCTCCTTTGACCAAAAAGACGTGGTGCGTCACCAGCTGGTGCAGCGCATCATTCAAGCATATGAGGACTATGAAAAATCCAGACAGGAAGGAAAGCGATCGAAAAATGCTGACAAAAATCCGAGTAGACATTGAAAATCGCCAAAAAGCCGTCAAGATCCCCACGGGTCTGCGCATGCTGATCCGTCGCTGCTGCCACGCCGTTCTGGATCTGGAGGGTGTAGACGGCTCTGCACAGGTCGATGTGACATTGGTTGACAACGAGCTGATCCATCAGATCAATCTGGAGCAGCGTGGCATCGACGCTCCTACCGACGTGCTGTCCTTTCCGCTCGGCGAAAACGGCGAGTTTGACATCAACCCCGAAAACGGGGATAAACTGATCGGTAATATTGTGCTGTCGCTGGAACAGGCACAGCGGCAAGCAGAGGATTTCGGCCATTCCTTCAACCGCGAGGTCGGGTATCTCACCGTGCACTCCATGTTCCACCTGCTCGGCTACGACCACGTCGGCGGCGGTCTGGATGCCGTCCATATGCGTGAAAAGGAAGAGACCGTGATGAATCAAATCGGTCTGTCCCGCGTCAACAGCTACGTGCTTGACGAATAAAGGAGTCATTATGGCAGATACAAAATCGGCGTTTATCGCCATTGTCGGCATCCCGAATGTCGGCAAATCCTCGCTGCTCAACGCATTGGTCGGCCGCAAGGTCGCCATCGTGTCGGACAAGCCTCAGACCACGCGTAACCGTATCATGGGCGTCTCTACCAAGGATGACCTTCAGTTTGTGTTTTTGGATACACCAGGTTCGCATCGTCCGCGCACCCGTCTGGGGGATTTTATGATCAAATCCATCGGCGAGGCTGTCTCCGGCGTGGATGCCGGTATTCTGGTTGCAGAGCCAACTACCGTGGTGCGAGATGCAGAACGCGAGCTGCTGGAACGCTTCCGTGCGCAAAAGCTGCCGGTGCTGCTGGTGCTAAACAAGATCGACACACTCGCAGACAAATCCTCTCTGCTCGCCTGCATCGACACGTGGCGGCAGGCATATCCGTTTGAAGCAATCCTGCCCGTCTCCGCTCTGACGGGCGAGGGTGTCTCTCTTCTTGCCAACGAGCTTGCCAATTATGCGCTGCCCAGCCCGCATTTCTTTCCCGCGGACACCACCAGTGATCAGCCCGACCGCATTCTCGCTGCCGAGCTGCTGCGTGAACAAATGCTGCTGCAGCTTCGGGACGAGATCCCTCACGGCGTGGCGGTGCTTGTGGAGCATTTCGAGGAACGCGAAGGCGCAAACGGCACTATTTTGGAAATCGACGCCGAGATCTACTGCGAACGCGAGGGACACAAGGGCATCATCATCGGCAAGCGCGGTGCGGCGCTCAAAAGCATTGCCGCCGCCGCACGGCAGGAGATGGAAGCCCTGTTCGGCACCCACGTGGATCTGCAGTGCTGGGTCAAGGTAAAGGAGGATTGGCGCAACCGTCAAGGACTGCTCAATTCTTTCGGATATCGCTCATAACTTTCCATGTATGAATGTCGCCCGTTCGGTTCAAAGTAATAGTGAGACTTTGAATGGGGGCGCTGGCATGGATCAGGAAAAACTGTGGGCAACCTTTCAGAAAACCGGCAAGGTTACGGATTATCTGCGTTATTGCGGTATCGATATTTACGAAAACGGCACCAACAGCATCGCCGATCGGGAGGAGACCAATGAAGCTGACCACCGACGCACTGATCGTGCGGGAAAACAACAATATCGGTGAGTCGGATCGCTTCGTCACCGCGCTGACGCGCGACTGCGGACTGATCCGCGCTTCGGTGCGCGGTGCGCGAAACCTGAAAAGCCGCAGCAGCTCCGCAACGCAACTGCTTTGCTATTCCCGCTTGACACTGTACAGAGGTCGGGAGAAGTATATTGTAGACGACGCCGAACCGATCAAGGTGTTTTTCGGAGTACGGGAGCAACTGGATAAACTGGCTCTCGCCCAATATTTTTGTGAACTGGCAGGCGTATTGGCACCGCAGGAGGAACCGGCGGAGGAAGCCTTGCGCCTGCTTCTCAATGCCCTGCATTATCTGGCGGAGGGCTCCCGCCCGTTGCCGCTGCTCAAAGCGGTGACGGAACTACGCTTACTGTGCCAAGCGGGATATATGCCGTCGGTCGCCGTCTGCTCCGGCTGCGGTGCTCAGGACGGCATGTGGTTTTCGCCGCTGCAGGGTGTGCTGCTGTGCGATACCTGCCACGGTACCATCGGAGCCGTTCCTGTCTCCCCCGCCGTGCTGGCCGCATTGCGACACATCGTGTATGCCCCGTTTGAGCGTTGCTTTGCCTTCGCTCTTCCGGAGATGGAGACGACCGCATTGGGAGATGTTGTGGAACGCTTTTTACTGGCACAGCTGGGGCGCAGCTTTAACACGCTGGAGTTTTATCATAGCCTTACATAAGGAGATCCCGTATGAACAAGCATCACCGTGCTTTGGAACTGGATAAGATACTGGAGCTGCTGGCGGCGCAGGCGGTATGCGCCGATACCGCCGAAGCGGCTCGTTCGTTGCGCCCGTCACTGCACCTATCGGAGGTGCAGCTTCTGCTGGAGGAGACCGATGCAGCTGCTATGCTGATGGCAAAATTCGGTGCGCCGTCGTTCGGCGGTGCTGTGAACATCGCAAACGCCCTGCGCCGTGCGCAGGCCGGTGCGGTGCTGACGCTCGGCGAACTACTGCGCATTGCGGGTACGCTGCGCGTTATCCGCACGCTGACCGAATGGCGGCAACATTGTGAGAGTATCACTACCTGCTTGGACGAACGGTTTTCGCTGCTCGCACCCAATAAATACCTGGAGGATCGCATCCGTACGGCGATCGTATCGGAAGAGGAGGTCAGCGACCACGCCTCACCTGCCCTATCGGACATTCGCCGCCGTATGCGCGCGGCATCGACGCGTGTGCGCGATCAACTGGATAAACTCATCCACTCCCCCAACGCGCAAAAGCTGCTGCAAGATCCCGTGGTCACCATTCGCGGCGGGCGGTTTGTGGTACCTGTGAAAGCCGAGCATCGCAGCGATGTGCCGGGCCTGGTACACGACACCTCCGCATCAGGCGCCACGGTGTTCATTGAACCCATCGGTGCCGTCGAGGCAAACAACGATCTGAAGCTGTGGGAATCCCGCGAGGCGGCAGAGATCGAGCGCATCCTGCAGGAACTGTCTGCGGAGGCCGGTTCGTTTGCCGACAGTATTCTGCAAGACTATACCGTTCTCATCGAACTGGATCTGATCTTTGCCAAAGCGCGGCTTGCCTATACTATGAAAGCCACCCGCCCAACCGTCACCGACGATGGGTGCATCCGTCTGCGACGCGCACGACATCCCCTCATTGCCGCCGACCGCGTTGTCCCCATTGACGTGGAGCTGGGTGTTTCCTTCGACACCTTGGTGGTCACCGGCCCAAACACGGGCGGTAAAACGGTAACGCTGAAAACCCTTGGTCTACTCACACTGATGGTACAGTGCGGTTTGCTGCCGCCTGTCAGCGATGGCAGTACCTTCTCGGTATTTCGCTCGGTGCTGGCAGACATCGGCGATGAGCAATCCATTGAGCAGTCGCTGTCCACCTTCTCGGCACACACTACCAACATCATCCGCATTCTGAATGAAGCGGATGATCACAGTCTGGTGCTGTTGGACGAGTTGGGGGCGGGCACCGATCCCGTCGAGGGCGCGGCACTCGCCACCGCGACGTTGGAACAGCTGCGCGCACAGGGCGCGCGTATTGCGGCAACCACCCACTACGCCGAGTTAAAAGCGTATGCTTTGCAAACCGCCGGTGTAGAAAACGGCAGCTGCGAATTTGATATAGCAACCCTGCGACCCACCTACCGCTTACTGGTCGGTGTTCCCGGCCGTTCCAATGCGTTTGCCATTTCCGAGCGACTCGGGATGGCGTCTTCCGTGGTCGAGCACGCCCGCTCCTTGGTGAGCGGCGATGAGCGCCGTCTGGAAGAGCTGGTAGTCAGCCTGGAGGAAAAACGGCAGGCGCTGGAAAGTGAGCTTACCGCGGCACGGCGTGCAGCAGCGGATGCCGCCTCTGCGAAAACGGAAGCTGATCGCCGCCTGCGCGAACTGGACGAGCTTCGTGAAAAAGAGCTTTCCGAAGCACGTGATCAGGCAAAACGGCTGGTGGAGCGCGCCCGACTTGACGCAGAGGCTTTGGTGGAGGAACTCGACACGCTGCGCCGTCAAAAAGACGCCGCTGATTTTTCGCAAAAAGCATCGGCAGCACGTTCCCAGCTTCGTAACCGCCTGAATAAGCTCGAAGATAACATTGACCCCGTCACCAAGCGTCGCCGCGACAACTATACACTGCCGCGCCCGTTGAAGGTGGGTGACGAGGTACTATTGACTGATATTGACAAATCGGCGGTAGTGGTTTCCGTCAGCGAAGGCTCTGACACTGTAGAGGTGCAGGCAGGCATCATCCGCACACGCGTCAAGCTCGACACGGTGCGGTTGCTGGAAAAGAAGACAAACCCCATCAAATCCGTCGGCGGTCACCGCCTTGCTGCAGAGCTGTCTCGCTCCTCGCGCAATGCGCGCACCGAACTGGACCTGCGCGGTCTGACCACCGAAGAAGCCCTTATGGAAGTAGATAAATTTTTAGATGACGCCCGTCTCGCAGGATTGGAGCGTATCACCATTATCCACGGCAAGGGAACCGGCGCTCTGCGCGCTGCGGTGCAATCGCACCTGCGCTCCTGCCCCGGTGTAGACTCGTTCCGTCTCGGCGCTTATGGTGAGGGCGAAACCGGTGTTACCGTCGTCACGATGAAATAAAAGGAGGTGCCGCGATGCTGCGGCTGGTTTTCTGCGATGTTGACGGCACGCTGTTGCCGCGCGGCGACACCGCATTATCCCCCGAAATTTTGGACACCCTGCGCCGCCTCACCGACCGCGGGATCACGGTAGCGATCGCCAGCGGCCGCCCGTATACGCAGCTACGCGCACTATTCGGCGCACTCTCCCATCGGTTGGTATTCATTTGCTTGGACGGGGCGCTCACCCGCCGCCACAATTTCATTCTGCACAAGCGTCCGTTGCCAAAACAAGCGGCACTGGCACTGTTGAACCGTTTCCCCGATGCCGCGGTACACGGCCGCGAGACGGTGTATGTAATGGGGGGTGCCCCTGTTAACGGCCGTGCGGTGTCAACACCGAATGAGATCGGCGAGGATTTCCTCAAACTGGAGCTGTACACCAACCGCCGGCCAGAGCCGAACCCGAACTACCGTGTGGCATTCAGCGAACCGGGGCTCACCGAACTGGTCGCTCCCTGTGCCAACAAAGGCAACGCCGCTGCCAAGCTGATGGAAAAGCTCGGCATCACACCCAACCAAGCGGTCGCGTTCGGCGACGGAGACAACGACGTGGAGCTGCTTTCCACCGTCGGACATCCGTATCGGATGCGTGGCACATTACCGAATTCCGACATGCCCGAAACCGACAGTGTCGTTACCACCCTGCGTGAACTGTTTCACCTGTAAAAAACAGCAGAGCCGGTCGAATGACCGGCTCTGTGTTATTCTCCAAACAGAAACATATGGCACACACCGAAGAAATCGCGCACCCAATAGCAGCCAAGCAGATCGGGACGCGAGTGCGCGGTAACAGCGCCCACCTCCGCGATCCCCGCCTTCCGCGCAAACCACTGGGCACGGTACTGATGGAATTCCTGCGTGGCAATCGCCATATGCGGATCCAATCCGTTTTCTTCAATTACCCTTCGCGAGAACACAATGTTTTCATAGGTGCTGGTAGATCGATCCTCGACGTAGATCCTCCCAGGCTCAATGCCGGCATCGATCAAATACGTCCGCATGACCGATGCCTCGGTGCAAGTCTCATCCCGCCCTTGACCGCCGGATACGACACACGCCGCCTGCGGATGTGCTTTCAGGTACTCTGCCGCCGCATCCAAACGGGTTTTAAGCGACCGACTAGGTCGGTCACCGCGCACCGCAGCACCCAACACTACCACGGTCGCGTTTTCCGCAGGCGTGTGATAATTCGCGCGGACCATATTCACGCTGACGATGACAAACAAGGACACAAACGATACCGCAAGCACCGCCGCGACAAGAAGTATCGCGCGGCCCATCGTCACGCTCCACAACTGACACACCCATCCGGCAACCGCCGAGAACCGAACGCAGGTGTACAGCCCCAACGCGCCGATGACGATCAGGCTGATCGAGCCGACATTCAGTACAGCGGAAAACAACGGCAATATACCCCACAGCAGAACTGCGGCACTGATCACGCCGCTGATCACACGAACTATCACAGGCAACTCTCCTTCACAGGGTCAAAAAACGCCCACCGAGCTTCGGTGGGCGTTTTACACGTACGATCAGATCTTGCGAACACGAATCACGCCTTCGACAGCGCGAATCTTGTCGAGCGTTGCTTCGGACACATCCTCCGCCACATCCAGCACCGTGTACGCATAATCCTTCTTGGAACGGTTGGTCATCGTATCGATGTTGAGTCCGTCCTCCGAGATCAGCGTGCTGATCTGCGCCAGCATGGTGGGAATATTACGGTGCAGCACACACACGCGCACCGCGGTGGATTTGGCCGTCTCCATATTCGGATAATTGACCGAATTGCGGATGATACCCTGCTCCAAATACGCCTTCAGTTCGTCCGCCGCCATCACCGCGCAGTTGTCCTCGCTCTCCGGCGTGGACGCGCCCAGATGCGGGATCGCCACAACGTTTTCCACGTTCAGCATTTCGTCGGAGGGGAAATCGACCACGTACGCGGCCACTTTACCGTCCGCAAGCGCCGCCTTCATATCCTCGCTGTTGACCAGCTCGCCACGAGCGAAGTTGAGAATACGCACGCCATCCTTCATCGACGCAATGCTTTTAGCACTGATAGTATCACGGGTGTCGGGAGTCAGCGGCAGGTGCAGCGTGATGTAGTCGCACTCGGCGAAGATCTGCTCCAGGTTGGCAGCGTGATGCACCGAACGGGACAACTTCCACGCGGCATCGACCGACAGGTACGGATCATAACCATAGACATCCATACCCAGTGCCTGCGCCGCATTGGCAACCAAAACGCCGATCGCGCCCAAGCCGATGACGCCCAGTTTCTTGCCCATGATCTCGGGACCGGCGAACTGACCTTTTCCTTTTTCAACCAGCTTGCCGACCTCGGCACCCTGACCCTTCAGCGTACGCGCCCAATCAATAGCAGGCACGACCTTACGAGACGCCAGCAGCAGACCGGCGATCACCAGTTCCTTCACCGCATTGGCGTTGGCACCGGGGGTGTTGAACACCACGATGCCCGCCTCGCTGCAACGATCCAACGGAATGTTGTTCACACCCGCACCGGCACGTGCCACAGCCAGCAAGGAAGCCGGGAACTCCATCTCGTGCAGAGACGCGGAACGAACCAGAATACCTTCCGGATTTTCTACCGCATCGCCTACCGTGTAGCCACCACCCAAACGGTCGGTGCCGCAAGCAGCGATCTTATTCATTGTTAAAATGTTCATGATAATCTCTCCTTAAGCGTTTGCAGCCTCAAACGCCTTCATAAACTCAACCAGCTTCTCCACGCCTTCGATCGGCATCGCGTTGTAGATAGACGCGCGCATACCACCAACCGAGCGATGACCCTTCAGGTTAACAAAGCCGGCAGCAGCCGCCTCTTTGACGAACTTCGCATCCAACTCTTCGTTGCCGGTGACGAACGGGATGTTCATCAGCGAACGATCCTTCTTCTCCACCGTGCCGCGGAACAGCTTGGAGGAATCAAGGAAGTTGTACAGCAACGCTGCCTTCTTCTCGTTGATCTCCTTCATCTTGTCCAGACCGCCGATCTCGTCGCGAATCCACTCCAGCACCATCTTGCAAACGTAGATGGAGTAGCAGGGAGGTGTATTATACATCGAATCGTTGTCGGCGTGAATGCTGTACTTGAACATCGTGGGAGTGCTTGCCTGCGGCTCACCGATGAGATCCTCGCGCACGATAACAACCGTCAAACCGGCAGGACCCATATTTTTCTGAGCGCCGGCATACAGCATACCGAAGCGGGATACGTCGATCGGTTCGGACAGGATGCAGGACGACACGTCCGCGATCAGCGGCACATCACCGGTTTCCGGCAGCTTGGTGAACTTGGTGCCGTAGATAGTGTTGTTCATGCAGATGTGGAAATAGTCGGCATCCTTCGTGAAGTCCGCCTCATCCCACGCGGGAATGTAGGAGAAGGTCTTATCCTTGGAACTGGCGATGACCTTGGTCTCACCGTAGCGAGAGGCTTCCTGATACGCCTTGTTTGCCCACTGACCGGTGATGATGAAATCCGCCTTGCCACTGCCCGTCATCAGGTTCAGCGGGATCATGGCGAACTGGGACGACGCACCGCCCTGCAGGAACAGGACTTTATAGTTATCGGGGATGTTCATCACTTCACGCAGGAGTGCTTCACATTCCTTAATGATCGCGTCATAGGTTTTAGATCGATGAGACATCTCCATCACGGATTGACCGGAACCCTGATAGTCCATCATCTCTTCTGCTGCACGACGCAACACGCTTTCCGGCAGGACCGAAGGACCGGCGGAAAAATTGTACACTCTTGCCATGGTTGATTCCTCCTGTTGATAATAAAAATAATGCTTATAAAACATTTTACTCTTTTTATTGCGGATAGTCAACCGCTTTTCGCAATTTTCGCAAGCTGGTCTTGCATATTTGTTTGATAACCGCTATAATGAAGGTATGTAAACACAGAAAGGATGATCCCTATGACCATCGCGGATGTTAAATCGATTCTGAACGCCGAGCTGCGGTGCGGCAACTCGCTGGATGCAGAGGTGCACAACGCCTGCGGCAGCGATATGATGAGCGACGTGCTCGCCTTTGTAAAAGACCAGTCGGTACTGCTGTCCGGCCTTGTCAACACACAGGTCGTGCGCACCGCGGAGATGATGGATATGGTGTGCATCGTCTTTGTGCGCGGCAAGGAACCGACCCCCGAAATGATCGCGTTGGCAGAGGAGCGCGGCATGGTGCTGATGACCACGCCACTGCGTATGTTCACTGCCTGTGGCCTGCTGTATCAGAACGGGCTGTCCGGCGGCGACGCCTGATCGCGGCGGAAGGCTGGTGAAATACGTTGAGCATCAAATTGCATTATGACGTCCCGGGCGATGACTTCACCCGTGCGGGCGAGGCCTCCGGCGCGGTCAAGGGCAAGCTCAAGCAGCTTGGCTTCCCGGCGGATGTCATCCGCCGTGTGGCGATCGCTATGTACGAGGGTGAGATCAATATGGTCATCCACGCAGGCGGCGGCACTGCCGATGTTGAGGTAGATCCCGACTGCGTCCGTATCACCCTGACCGACCAAGGTCCCGGCATTCCGGACCTCGATCTTGCTATGCAGGAGGGCTGGTCCACTGCCACCGAGACGGTACGTAATCTCGGCTTCGGTGCCGGTATGGGTCTGCCGAATATCAAGAAATACTCCGACACACTGGACATCGACACCGCGCCCGGCGAGGGCACGACGATGCGGATGGCCGTGTTTGTCAACCAATAACTAAGGAGGTATCCTCCATGGAGCGCTTTGTACATTCCGTAACACTGGATAAGGATAAATGCGTGGGCTGCACCAACTGCATCAAGCACTGCCCCACGCAGGCGATCCGTGTGCGCGACGGCAAGGCGACGATCATCACCGAACGCTGCATCGACTGCGGCGAGTGCATCCGCGTCTGCCCTCATCGGGCAAAAAAAGCGCGGCACGATTCGCTGTCACAGCTGGAGAATTTTACATACACTGTGGCGCTGCCTGCGCCGTCCTTGTACGGCCAGTTCCGCAATCTCGACGATGTAGATGTGGTGCTTACGGGACTTCAGAATCTCGGCTTTGATGAGGTGTTTGAGGTCTCACGCGGTGCGGAGATCGTCTCCGATGCCACCCGTCAGATGCTGGCAGACGGGAAATTGAAAAAGCCGGTCATCAGCTCAGCGTGTCCCGCGGTAGTGCGGCTGATTCAGGTGCGCTTTCCCGAGCTGTGCGACCACGTTTTACCGCTGAAATCGCCGATGGAAGTCTCGGCGGCGCTGGCGCGTCAGCGCGTGATGGCGCGCACCGGTCTGTCCCCCGACGAGATCGGCATTTTCTTCATCTCACCCTGCCCCGCCAAGTATACCGACGCGCACGCGCCCATCGGCATGCCTCGCTCGCAGGTGGACGGCGTGCTGGCGATCAGTGATATTTATCCCGCCCTGCTCGGCAAGATGAACAAGCTGGAAAAGGTTGAACCGCTGTCGCATTCGGGCTTGATCGGCGTCAGCTGGTCGTTCATCGGCGGTGAGGCAGCAGGCACGCTGAATGAGAACCACCTGTCGGCTGATGGTATCCAGAACGTCATCCGCGTCTTAGAGGATCTGGAAGACGAAAAGTTCACCGATCTCGATTTTATTGAGCTGAACGCCTGCGCCGGCGGCTGCGTCGGCGGCGTATTCACCACCGAAAACGGCTACGTTGCCCGTGCACGGATCAAGCACCTGCGAAAGTATATGCCGGTCTCCTGCAATCGTGCAGGCGAGAGCGGCGAGCTGTCGTCGCTGTGCTGGTCGCTGCCTCTGCAGGAAAATCCCGCGCTTCGTCTCGCCAGCAACGTGTTTGAGGCAATGGAGCTGATGCAACGCGCTGACGAGATCGCCGAAACACTGCCGAAGCTGGATTGCGGTTCCTGCGGTGCGCCCTCTTGCCACGCGTTGGCGGAGGACGTCGCGCTGGGCCTTGCCAGTGAAGATGACTGTATTTTCCGTCTGCGCCGACGGCTGCAAGACGTGGAAGGAGAGGACAACGCATGACCGTTCGCGACCTGATCGCCCCCTTGGGGCTGGAGTTGCTGTGTGAGGGTGACCTCGACCGCCCTGTGGATGGCGGCTACTGCGGCGACCTGCTGAGCTGGGTCATGGGCCGTGCGCCCGCCGACCATGCGTGGTTCAGCGTGATGGGTAACGTCAACGCCATCGCTGTCTGCGTGCTGGCGGATCTTCCCTGCCTCATCCTATGCGAAAACGCCGCATTGGATGACGCAGCCCGCGCACGCGCTGCCACCGAGGAGATCACGGTGCTCCGCAGCGACAAGGATGCGTATACACTGGCGGTTGCGTTATCCAAACTGCTGTAATTCGCCTCATAATACCCGCCTGAAAGGAGAGAGACGATGAAGATTTACTACGATTTTCACATACATTCCTGTCTCTCTCCCTGCGGCGACGCCGAAATGACCCCGCACGACATCGTGCAGATGGCAGCTATTTTAGGACTGGACGCCATCGCGCTGACCGATCACAACGCCTGCGGCAACTGCCCCGCGGCGGCCAAGGTCGCGCGCGAGGTCGGTATCACCCTTCTGCCCGGCATGGAGCTGTGCACCGCCGAAGAAGCGCACGTCGTGTGCCTGTTCCCGACGGTGGCTGCGGCACTGGCTTTTGAGGCGCAGGTGTATCCCACCCTGCCGCCGATACAAAACCGCCCCGACATTTTCGGCGAGCAGGTGATCATGAACGCGGCGGACGAGCCGATCGGCACGCAGGAGATATTGCTCACCACCGCCTCAGGCATCAGCGTGGACGGCGTGGTCGCGCTGGCTCGCTCGTTTGGAGGCACAGCGTTTCCTGCGCACATCGACCGCCCCTCCTACAGCGTCACCGCCGCGCTCGGTGACCTGCCACCGGTGGGATTCACCGCGGTGGAGATCACAGCAGCTGGTAACACGGCGGCGCTGAAAGCGCAGTATGCCGAGATCGGCGACAAACCGTTACTTCTCAACTCCGACGCACACCGTTTGGACGATATTGCCGAGGCGAGCGCGTATCTGGAGCTGCCTGACAACACCGCCGAAACCATCATCGCCGCGCTGAACGGCGAGCTTCCCTGCGCGTGGTCGCGCGGATAACGTAACAAGAAAAACACCGTCTCGGCTCGTTGGTGAGCAGGGACGGTGTTTTTGCATTATCGCATTTTACACCTCGACCAAGGCAATATGGCGATACAGCGTTTCACCCTTGATCTCGTTGCTGAAATGGTCCATACGGCGCAGGATCCACTCCATGCGAGTCGGTGTTGCCACCACATCGCCGGTGGTAAAGCGGAACTCACGCGTCTTCCAGTCGTAGGTCCCGTGCTCCAGCTCGGTGGTCCGCACGCCGACGACGCCCTCGGGAACGCGGTTAACGTACAGCTCGGGATAGCCAGGCTCCTCGTTTTTGTACTCAAAGCGAAATACGTACGCCGTATTGGGCTTGAGCTCGACGTTGGCGACCACGTCGTACCGTCCCGTTTCGGACTCGACGATGGGTTTGCCGTATTCCCAAAATTCAATACCGTAGCCACCGTCTCTGCCGACCTTGATCGTGACGGTGGACTCGCTATACGGGGATTTGGTCATGGATATTCACCTCTTATGGGTCGTAAATGTATTGAGGTTGTGCGATTGTTTGACAACCTCTCCGTCACCTTCGGTGACACCTCCCCTTACACAGGGGAGGCTCGCACTGCCCTCCCTGTGTAAGGGAGGCTTTTCTGTTACAGAAACAGCGCCCCGACGGAATCGTCGGGGCGCTGTGTGTCACTTATCAGACGGAGAGATCGTCGTCGTTATCTTCGACGGTGGGCTCACTCTGAATGACAGCCGCCAGAGCGGTATCGACCGTGAGGTCAAGGACCTCCAAAAGGGGCTTCTGATACGTTTTCATAATCATATTCCTCCTTCTGGATTACATACGAGCCTGCACGCTGTCGACGCTGTCGATCTGCGTGTTCTCGCTGTAGATGGTGACCTGATTGCCTTCGGCATCCTCGAGAACGATGTAGCCGCATGCAGCATACTCGCGCGCTTCGAAGGCCTCCTGAGCAACGTTAGCACCCTTCGTCATCACGACAGTGAAGTCAACATAGGTCTCGGTGTAATCGAGAAGCTTCATGTCGCCGCCGGCAGTATACGCCACCGAGTTCCATTTCCACACGATCTCTTCCGGTGCCAAAGTGGAATCGTATGCGGAAGAGCGGCAGAGCTTGGAACCCATCTCAACAACCGTGTACTCCACACCGTCCTTCAGGACGGTGATAACACCGGTCTCAGCGTCGAAAGAGCCCTTCTTCAGCTGCAGACGGGTCAGGAAGCGGATGCCGTCGTAGTTGTCATCCTCGGTGTAACGCAGGGACGTACCCACGGTATCCAGCTTGAAGCTGGTGGAAGACGCATCGGCCAGAACAGCGTTGATCTGATCCGCGCCTTCGCCCTTGACGTACTGGTACACACGACCGTCGCCGGTACCAAAGTTGTCAGCGGTGTAGCCGTTGACGACATCCTTGTTCAGCACGTTGACAGCGGTGCCGCCGTTGGTCGTAACCGTCAGCGAGGTAAGCACGGTATCCGGACGATCAGCACTCTCACGGGGACGCACCGTTACTACGGTGCCTGCCGGCACGTCGATAACGTGGCTCACCCACGTCTCGCCGCCGTCGATCGACACCTGCGTATCGTAGCCACCGGTGGGGGCAGCACCGTGCACGGAATTGCCGTTGTCCACACGCTTCACGGAGAAGTTATCCAGATAGAAATAACCGGCACCCTCTGCATCACGATCGTCGAAATAGAAGGTGTTGTTTTCCAACGTGGTGGCGCTGTTGGTGTAGATATAGAACGTATTTTTCTGCCACTCGGTGGTCATCTTGAAGCTGACATCGTTGGCAAAATCACCGTTAAACACCCGACGCACACCGGCGTTGCCACCGTGCCAGTAGAGCCGCAGCACAGCACCGGCATTGAGCCAGTCTTGATCGACCTTGCTGTCAAAGCTGATCTCGTACACCGCGTTGGGTGCCAGGAACGGAATCGTCTCAAACATATTGCGAGAACTCTTGGAAAGGTTGGACAAACGGAGCGCCTTGTTACCATCAGCTTCCGTCACAATAACACCGTTAGCACCGTAGCCGTCGAGATTCGCATCCGCATATTCCATATCGCCGTTGATATCAAAGCGGTTCTCATAATCATCGATCAGCGTCAGACGGAAATCGTCCAGGTAGATCGGCGTTGTCTTATCCGAACCACCCCAAGCAAAGCGCAGGTTCCAGGTGGTGCTATCCCACTTCGGCGAATCGCCAGTCCGGATCCAAGCGTAAATACGCTTCCACTCACCATTCGCAGCTACCGTCTGACTGGACGGGCCGTAGAATTCAATATCCGTAGCGCGGCTGTCATACGTCAACGAAACGTAACTTGAAGCGTAGTCGGACTTGATCAGCACACTGTAGCGATACAGCGAGTTGGGCTTGAGGAACGCGTTCAGATCGCTCAGGTTCTGGAAATATTCCGTCTGGCTTGCCGCATTACGGATGGACGGATCCACCTTCAGGACGCGGTTGCCGTCAAGCGTAGTGTATGAAAGCGGGCTCGCGCTGTTGTTATTCCACGTAAAGTCGACAAACTCGTCAGACTCCATCGTACCGTCGTGCTTGCCAACAAAATACTCGGTAGGCCAGTTGACCGTCACGGTGCAGGTCACAGGAGCCAAGCCCTCAGCGGTGACGGTGATGGTCGCCGTGCCGGGGGCAACAGCCGTAATCAGACCGTCAACAACGGTGGCAACCTTCGTGTTATCGCTTTCCCAAGTGATGGTCGGGACCTCGGAGTCCGCCGGTACGCCGGAGACGGTCAACGTCTCGGTGCCGCCGATCTCGAGGGAGACCTCGGTCTTGTTCAGCGTGATTGCGGTAGCGGGAGGACCTTTAACCGTAACGGTGAAGGTCGCAGGAGTGGTAATGCCGTCAGCGGTGACAGAGATGACCGCCTGGCCCTTGCCAACAGCCGTCACAACACCGTTTTCAACGGTGGCAACATCCTCGTCGTCGCTCTCCCACACGAGTTCGGAGGGAACACGAGTGTTCTCGGGACCAAAGGTGGGGGTCAGCGTGGTCGTGGTGCCGAGCGCCAGTGTGCCCTCGGTCTGATCCAAGGTAATCTCGCTGGCCTTGGCTTCGACCAACGTGATGTTATCAATGTAGGTCGGGCCGTTGGTGGAGCTGTAGGACGCACCGTTGCCGCCCTTGGCAACAGAATAGTACCAGCTATGCCAGGCGTCATGCTTCTCAGGGCTGTTCAAATTCGGATAGAAGGTGTAGGTGTAGGTCTTCCAACCGCTTGCCGTAGCTGTACCGCCGAACTGGGTCCAGCCGGAGGCGCCCTGAATCTTCTCGCCGTTGTTTCCAACGATGGTTGCGTGGTTGACGTAAAGAGCCACTGCTTCGCCGTAAACGTCGAAGGTCAGGGTATACGCCTTGCCCGGTTCCATCGTCTTGTTGTAGTTGCCGGTCAGGATGTCGTACAGCTTATTGTACTTGAAGTAGCGGCCGTACGTGTAGGTACCGGCATCCACGTTCGTCTGATTCGGGATCATGAGTACCTTGTTATTCGCATTCGTGGGATCGGTAACAATGGTACCACCCGCATAAACGTCACTCAAAAGCGAGCTGGAGTAAGCGCCGTTGGCATCTTCAAACGTGCCAAGGCCGTTGATGAAGTCGCCGGCCTCGATGACAGTCACAACACAGGTGGCGGAGGTCAGGCCCTCAGCCGACACGGTGATGGTCGCCTCGCCCGCCTTCTTGGTGGTCACAACGCCGTCCACAACGGTGGCAACCGTCGGGTCGGAGGATTCCCAGGTGTAGGCTGCGGGAGCATCCGCACCGTCCGGAAGGACGGAGGGGGTCAACGTGACCGTGCCGCCCACCGTCAGCTTGGAGGTGGTAATGTCGAGCTTCAGGCCGGTAGCCACCGGCTTCTTAACCTCGACAGTCTTGGTGCTGGTGAAGGTGGCGGAACCAACCGTCACCGTCGCGGTGATGTTGGCGGTGCCGTAATCCACACCGGTGATCACGCCGGTGGCAGCGTCCACCGTTGCCACGCCGGGGGTGTCGCTTTCGAAGGTAACCCCATCAATATAGGCGTGCTTCTTGGTGGTAGCAATGGTCGCCGCCTGCGTGGCGCCCTTGCCCATTTCGGAATCCACGACCAGATCGATCGCCGTTGCATCGGTTACTTCATACATTTCAAGGTCGTCAATGTAAACGCCGCTGCTGAAGGTAAAACCGAGCGCATAGTTTCTGTTGAAAGACGTCGCATTCGTTGCATCAACGTACACCGTGACAGTTTCCCAATCCGTGGAGGCTGTCGTAGGTGTACCCAAAACAAACTTGGTGGTACCGGCGTAGTTCGACGTCGGGGCAAACGAAACTGTGCCGCCCTTTTGACGCCAGGAAACCTTCAGCTTGGTGCCAATACGCACACCGAGCTCCGTATTGCCGCTACCCATGACAGCCGCCGGGATGAAATACTTGGTGCCCGTGCCCGAAGTGAAGTGGAAGGCAGTGTTGCCGTCGCTTTCCTTCACAAACTCACCGGAACTGGTGATCAGACCGTTACCGTTGTAGCCACCCATTGCGTACGCAACGCCGCCATGCTCAAAATCGGCGGAATAGCCGAGCAGATTCATTTCGTCGGCACTGACCTTCCAAACGCGCAGGTCGGCAACGTCATAGCCCAGCTTTTTCGCCGTGCTGTCCGTCTGGTTTTGGAAGCCGATTGTAGCGTTCGTGCGGTCTGCGTCCGCCTGCAAATAATACGTTACCCACACCCAATTCGTGTTGGCACCCTGCAGGTAGAAGTCCGGCTGCCAGCCAGCAGAAGCGGTGCAGACATCGGTAAAGTACGCATGTGCACGAAGCTGACCGGCATTATCTGCGCCTGCGTTGTGCACGCGTGCCTTAAACGTGACGGCGATCCACTCGCCGGCGGTGATCTTCGGAAGTGTTACTTTCGCCAGTTTCGTATAGCTGTTGTTACCGGGCTCGACCCACAGGTACTCCGTACCGTCGGCATCGGTGTAGCTCGGTACCGGATCACCGGCGGCAACAGCCTGGCCGTTGCCGTTCGTGATGGCAGCAGAGTAATGGAACGCGCTCATATCCATCACGCCATAGGTCTGAACCTTCACCGTGCAAGTTGCAGTCAGATCGCCGCTGGTCGCGGTGATGGTGGCAGTACCGTCTGCCACAGCAGTGACAACACCGGTCTCGGCATCAACTGTCGCCACAGCGTCCGCATTGGAAGAGAACACCACGGGATACTGAATGGAGCGATCCGGGCCAAGCGTCGCTGCCAAGGTCAGCTTTTCGCCCGGCTCCAGCGTCGCGCTGGTGGCGTCCAGCGTGATGGTATCGGCAACCGTCTCTTTCAGAGTGACGTTGTCGATATAGGTGTAATCGGCAATGGAGCCGTGGGAGCTGGATTTCACCAGGTTGAACGCCCAAGACCACCAATCGGCATGATAGCCGCCGTTGGCAGTATCAGCAACGTTATCCTTCGGATAGAAGACGAACTTGTAGGTCGTCCAGCCGTCAGCGCTGCTCATCGTGTTCCAGCCGGTAACACCGCCGGAGGTGAACACAACAGCCCTAGGCTCGAAATACAAGCGGGCAGCCGCGCCGTACACGTCGAACGTCAGCGTGTAGGACTTGCCGGCCTGCAGCTTTGCGGTGTAGGTCTCCGTTTCCGGATCCCAGAGCTTTGCCATTTTGAGATATGCGCCAAGGGTGTGCGAGCCCTCGGTCTCAGTACCGAGACGGAGGACCGTGTTGCCTGCAGCACCGGTCGGGTCGGCAACGATGGCCGCCTCGTCAGTGCCGGCATCCGAGAAGATGGTCTGCTGCCAATTGGTGCCCTCGTCGAACGCGCCCAGGCCGTTCAACAGGTCAATCGGCTCTTCGGTCGCGGTATCCGCAGACACCGGCAGAACGATGCCGGAGAGAGCGAAGCTCACGACCAGTGTCAAAGACAGGAGAAGTGCCAGGGACTTTCTGAACTTCACCATAAGTGTGAAGCCTCCTTCCAAAAATTTTGGCGAATTTTAGCCCCTACGCCAAAGAGGGGTATACCCCCGGCAGGACAAACCCTGCCGGGGGATAGATACATTAGGGGAAGCATGTATAATACATGCCAGTCTGAACAACCCCTCAGTCGGGTGTTCGCCCGACAGCTCTCCTTACATAGGGGAGCCTCGCACTGCCCTCCCTGTGTAAGGGAGGGTGGTTTTGCAGAAGCAAAACCGGGAGGGTTGTGCTTTGGGGTTGCGTTGATTTTGACAACCCCTCCGTCACGGCACCCGCCGCGCCACCTCCCCTTGCACAGGGGAGGCATTGAAAGCCTAAAGGAGGCTCGTTGGGTGGTTCGGCTTATTCCATCGAAGCTCCGCTATCCGGATCAGCCCTTCAGAGCGGTGTCGATGATGGTCTGAGCGACCTTCTTGTAGCCCTTCAGAACAACCGTGATGTTCTGACCGTTGATCGCGATCGCCTGAGAGATCGTGGTGCTAACGCCGCCCAGCGAACCGGCGGAGGACGAGAAGCCGTTCTTCGGACCGATCAGGTTATCGGAATCCAGAATGCCGCAGGAGAGCTTCTTCATATCTGCGGGCATGTTCGGATGATACGCCTGCTTCTGGTTGTGGATGGAGTCGTGCTTCGCAAACGCGAGGGCGCACAGGACGCCTTCCTTGGAAGCACCGGCGCCGGCGCCGTAGCCCATCCAGTCCCAAATGGAGTGCGGGCCGTTCTTGCCGTAGGTCGGCAGCGGAACCATGCCCAGGTTGCTCATGCTCTTATCGAACGCGGAAGCCTTCGGAACCTCGGTCACCGCGGTCCAGTACAAACCGGCGGTGGAGATCATCGACAGCGTGGTGCCGTTGAAGAACTGGTCACGGCCGGACTCGAAGATATCCTTCGGGTTCGCAACCTTGTGCTCGCCGTAGCAGAACTTCTGCAGCATCTCGTACGCCACGTACAGGTTCGGGTCGGACAGGTTCTCGACCAGACGACCGTCGGCGGTCAGCTTCGCGAAGTCGGTGTTGAAGGAGTTGATGAACTGGTGATCGTAGTACGGAGCGATGGAGTTGATACCATAGATGCCCTTGTCAGGCTTCTGCATGGCATACAGCATGTCGTACAGCTTCTGCCAGCTCCACGTACCGGCGTTGTACATAGCCATCGGATCCTTCGCACCGGTGTACCCGGCCTTGGCGAATTCCTTCTTGTTGTACCAAACGACGGTGGGAGTCTGCAGGTAGTTACCCGCGACGCAGTAAACGTGACCGTTCATGGACATCGCCTGAGCCAGCGAGGTGGAGAAGCCACCGGTCGTAGCGGAGGTCTTGCCCCACATGTCAGCGGTGGTGATGTAATCATCCAGCGGCTGCATGACGTTCGCCGTGATCTGCTCCGGATAGTCGAAGTTGTAGAAGAACACGATGTCGTACGGCTTCTTCGCAGCCAGAGCAGCGGACAGAGACGCGACGTACTCCGTGGTGGGAACGGCGTCGATCTTCAGCTTCACGTTGTACTGCTTCTGGAAGTCGTTGTGCCAGTCGGTGTGATCCTGATCCCAAGACGAGCCGTAGTACGCAAAGCGATACTCCTTGCCGCCAAAGTTCAGACCCTTTTCAACAGGCGTGGTGCCTTCCTTGATCTCGACCAGCTTACCAATGGTGTTGCCCTGGCTGTTGCCGCTCTGGGTCTGACCGGGCTTGGTAGCCTTCTTGGTTCTGGTCGTGGTGGGCTTCGCGGTCGTCTCGCCGGGCTTGGTAGCCTGGGTAACCGGGTCGCCGTTGCCATCCGTCACGGTGGTGGTAGTAACCACTTCACCGGAGGAAGGGTCGGTAACGACCGGATCGGTCTCGTCGGTGCTGCCGTCACCGGTAGGATCGGTGTTGTCAGGCGCCTCGACCGTCGTGGTAGTCACCGTCGTGGGTTTGGTGGTCGTTGCAGCGGTGCCCTGGTCCTTGTCGGTTTCGGCAGCCTTGCTGCACGCCGCCAACGGCAGAACCATAAGCAGAGCCAGCACGATCGCCAAACTGCGCTTCAGTCTCATAACTTTTACCCCTTTTCTAAAAATTTTTGAGTGCTTCAGCGGTCGCTGAATACCCTGCGGCGGCGGCAATGATCCCCACCGCCGCTTACTCGCAGTTCAATTATAACAAAGGTCTTACAATTTTGCAATAGATTTTAGCAAAAATAACGATAAAAAATTTGTTTTTGGTGTGCCATTTTTTGCCATACACAAGATATTGTGGTTTTTATGCAAAACCGCGCTACTTATGGAAAAATTGCGGCGGCGGCACTCTTATTTTGGGCAAAATTCAGTCGTTCCAAACGGTCGTTTTTGGAAATTAGGGTAATTTTTGGCGCACAAAGTAAGGGGGGATTGAGTGGGTTTTTTGGGCGTGCAGCAGACGGGGCGAGCCCCCTACGGAACGAGGCTTGTGCTTTTAACGGATGGACAACAAAACCCGTGCAGGAATCCCTGCACGGGTTTGGCTTTCGTCTGTTGCGTTAACCGACGATACCGGTCCGTTCGATACTTTCCACAAAGTAGCGCTGCAAGAAGATGTACAACGCCAGCGGAACGATGATGGTGAGCAAGCCTGCCGCACCCAACACGCCGCGGGAGTTCAGTGCCACGCCGGAAATACCGCCGTCCTTGATATCGGTGATCAAGCTGCTGGAGATCGACTTCATCATCGGAACCAGCGCCATCTTCTCGGGCGACCTGTACAACATAGCAGAATAGTAGTAGTCATTCCAGTGCCACACGAAGGAGAACAGCGTCACGGTCACGATACCGGGACCGGAGCTGGGGATGATGATGCTGACGAAGGTGCGCAGCGGGTTGCAACCGTCCACCCACGCTGCTTCTTCCAGATCCTTCGGCAGGCCGAGGAAGAACTGGCGGAAGATGAAGATGAACAAGCCGTTACGCAGACCGCAGCCGAACAGTGCCGGCAGGATCAGGACCGCCGGGGTATCCAGAAGCTCGATGCCGAGACCCAGGAAGTCGGAATACTGCAGATACTGGGTGATCAGCAGCGTCTGCGGAGGTACGATGATCGTCAGGACCACGCACAGAAAGGCAAAACCTTTTTCCGCAAACTTATACCGGGCGAAGCCGTAGCCGATCAGCGAGCAGGAGATCAGCGAGGCGACCGTACCGCCGACGGCGTGGATCAAGCTCATCTGCGCCGCGCCCCAGAAGTTGATCTTCTCAATAGCATGCGTAACGTCGTTCATCGTCCACTTGAGCGGAATCCAAACCACGTTGGGGTTGGTCAGCGAAGTAGGATCGGAAAACGCCTGCAGCAGCAGGTAAAAGATCGGGAACAGGAACAGATAACAGAGGCCCAGCAAGAAGCAGAAACGAACGATTTTCACTGCGCCGCTCTGGGTACGCCGCCGCAGAATGACGGGATTGAGCTTGCGCGCTTTTGTAACTGACATAGCTGACACCTCCTTAAGACTTCACGTTTACTTTGCGGAAGCAGAACGCCACGATGCCGAGCACCACGGCGATAACCGCGAAGTAGACCCAACCCATAGCCGCCGAAAGATCGAGCTGAACGTTGTTGTACTCAACCATAACCTTCTGCATAATGGGGTTGCTCGTGCTGATACTGTTCTCTATAATGGTATAGAAAATGTTGAGCATGATCATCGGGCTGATCATCGGGATGGTGATCTTCCAGAAATTCTCCCAGCCGGTAGCGCCTTCGATGGAAGACGCTTCATACAGCGAGGGGGAGATGCTCTGCAATGCAGCCAGGAAGATAATCATCTGAACACCCGACTCCCACAGCACGCCGAACAGGTTGGTATAGATCGTGTTGATAAACTTGGTGATCTCGCTGCCGAGACCCATATTGACCAGCAGGTCCTGCAGCGCGTTGGTGTCGACCATCGCGCCGCTGGAGACCATGTCACCGCTCATAACACTGGCGGAAACGGTGTCACCCTGAACGATTTCCATAACGACACCGCCGGCAAGCACGACGGGCAGGAAGCACACGCCGCGCACGAAGGTTCTGCCGTGGAACTTGGATTTCAGAATGATAGCGATAAACAAGCTTGCCACGATGATGACGGGAACCTTCCACGCCAACGTGGTCAGCGAACCGGTCAGCTTGGTCACGTAGTTCGCGTCGACCTGGAAGATGTGGTGAAAGTTATCCCAACCGACAAACTCAGTCTTCAGTATACCCATATCCACATTAACGTCGTTGAAGCAGAACATAATGGACTGGACGATCTGGGACAGGAAGAATACCAAAAAGCCGATGTAGAATGGCATAACGAAGAGGCGACCCGTCCATGCCTGACGCTGTGTCAGCGACATTTTAAAGCGCTTTGCGCCCGGCTCGCGCGGTGCCTTGGGGGCTTTCACAGCCTTAGGGGCCTTGGGAGCCTTGACAGGCTTCTCTACTTTATTTGCCATCAAAGCTCACCTTCTTCCTCGTCATCGGTAACGGTCGTTTCGCCCTCAAGCACGGTGCCGTCGTCCACGTCAGGATCGATCTCCGGCACCGGATCCTGCTCGGGTTCCGGCTGAACCAGGCTCCAGGTGTTAGTACCGGTCAGGAAGCCTCCCGCAGGAATCGTTTTACCGTCGATCGTAACATCCTTGTCGTTGTAGTTGACAACGACTTGGACACCGTTGGCATAGCCGGTGAGATAGACACCGTCATCCAGCTTGCCGTGCTCGGTGATCACCTGATCGTGGATCTGCTCCAGCACGGGCATATACGCCTTGTAGTGCGCGACCGCACGGTCGATCCACAGCGTGTAGGTTGAGCCGTAGAGGTGGTCAAACTCGGTATCAAACAGAACCGAGGCTTCCTCGTAAATACCGAGATACAGCAGCTCGCTGCCGGTCTCGACACCCGCGAGATACGTGACCTCCGGGTTGCCCGCCTGCGGGATGGACTCCGTGGTGTACGGGATCCAGCCGTGCAGAACCGCCTGATAGAACGGAACGTCCTCGTTGAACACGTCGTAGCCGCTGGAGTGCACCGGCACGTCAGTGATCAGGCTGGCATACGGCAAAACGTACGCGTTACCGCCGTCGAAGCTGAGCTTGGTCTTTTCCGCATACGGCTTCAGCGTCGCCTCCACCTTAGCCGGGAAGTAGTAACGATACTGCTCGTTGTCCTCGTAGAAGTTGGAGTAGCAGTAATCACCGAGCGTGCTCAGGCTGACTGCATCAAAGTTTTCTTCGATCAGGGACGCCAGATAGCGATCGGCAGCCCACTGGATCTTCTCAGGGGTGAGGATCGCCGTGATATCCGACTCCAGCACGGTCACATAGGTGGACAGCATATATTTGGGCTGATAAGCGATCTTGCCGAACACGGTACGGATACCGGCATTACGGGCGCTGACGCCGTTACCACTACTCCGGAAAGTAAGCAGATCCACGTCCGGGAAGAACGGAATGCCGTTCTTGGTAGTGAACGCCTGCAGCGCGGCGAGATCGTCACTGCCGCCGAGAGCACCGATCGCATCGACCTCATCAGGCAGCTTCTTGTTTTCCATACCGTTGTGACTCCAACCGAGATACCGCAGCGACAGATTGTTGACACCGGATTTCCGGAGCTCACTCAGGATGGTCTGGCACTGCTGATAGGAGGTCAGCGACACGGTCTCCGTATAGGGAATAATACCCAGGAAGGTGGCCGGCTGCTCAAACGCGCCCACCGCATCCAGATGGAATTTCGGGTCGGTGTTTTTCTGCTTCAGGCCCTTTTCGTTCTTCAGATACTCGCGGTATCCCGTCGCCATGCCGATGTAGTTGGCAGAGCTACCGGACAGCGAGTCGTACCGCACCTGATACACAGAGCCTTTTTCAAACTTCGGCTCGGCAACCAAGTTGACGTCACGCTTGTTAAACAGGTTGAGCTGCTTCTGCATCACGCGATAGTGGAAGATGGAACTCACACCGTTATAACCAAAGCGGTCGTTACCGGACATCGCGGTGATGGAAGCCGCACCGTCACCCTCGGTGATGATGCCGTACAGAGCGTTGCTGCCCTTGACGAGACCGAACACCGGCAGACGAATATCCTCGGTATACGTAACCTGTTCCTTTTCAACGATCGACATATCCGCACCGTAAACCATTGCCTCATACTGGCGATAGCCGAGGTCGTGATAGGCACCGTTGTTGAAGTTCATCAGCGCACCGCAGCCGTCAGGAACGAAGACGTAGCCCTCGTCCTCCCAGTTACCGGCGCCGAACGCGGGCAGCAGGTTGATGTTGATCAGTACGTGCTCCTCGCCGTCATCGATCTCCTCAATCAGCACGGTGGCGTAGAATACGCCATCCTCCAGCGTGTACTTCACGGGGACAGAAATGTCTACCGTGGGGAAATAATAGGTGATCTTCAGACCGTTGGCAAGCTTTTCAACCTTCAGGTTGTTGCCTTCTATATCAATGCAGTCAAACTTCGAGCTGCGCTCCTCGGCAAACGGCTTGGTTGCCATTTCCGCACGGCTAACGCTCTCGATCACGATCTGCGAACGCACGCTCTGGTTTGAATCACCGATAGTCGGATCCTCGAACAGGAACTCCTGATCCGCTGTGCTGTGCCAACGCACCGTTTCGCCGTTCACGGTCTCCTCCAGATAGAAGAGACCGTTGCCGGCAGCGGCGTCGTAATACATAGCCAAGCCGTTTTCCTTGTCGCCGCAGATGTACTCGTACGCATCATAAGGATCGGGCTCGATCGGATCTTCTACATAATCACCGTCAACGTCGCCATCCGCGATATCACCATCGGTATCACCGGTGGTGTCGCCAACGGGTTCGTCTACAGGCTCGTCGGCGGGTTCAGCGAACACGCCAACGCTCATCATAAGCACCAACGCCACCGAGAGGATCATGCAGATCAAGAACTGTATGTACTTTTTGTTCATTGATAATCTCTCCTCTCTGAATTAGCGGTTGATAAGTTCATCCAGAATGGACTGGAAGAAGCTGACGGTCTGCTGCATCAAGCTGAAGAACATGATGAGCAGGAATACGATAACTGCCATACCGATGACCGTGGCGATCGTCGAGAACAACGATTGCGTCATCGTGTATTCGTGGATCGCGGCGAGACCGCTGAGCAGCAGCAGCACCGACCACAGGATGCCGACGACCAGAATGATATCCATGATCGCGCCTTCCGAAGCAGTCAGGAAGTTGGAAGCGACCACGTTGATCAGCATCGCGCCGATGAAGGGCAGCAGGCTGTAGGTGGTAACGCAAGCAATTTCCTTCAGGTTGCCGTTACCGTTGAACAGCGTACACACGGCCCAGTTAGAAAGGATAAACAGGAAGCCGATACCGGCTGTCTTCAGCAGCATAATGGGCAGGCTGTAATCGGACATGCGGTTGAGGTTGAAGATGAAGCCGGTAGCAAAGAACTGCAGTGTGAACACGAAGAACAGCGCCACCATCAGGATACCGACCACACGCCACGAACCGATCTTACGGGGCTTCAATTGCTGGAAGCCATCCGCCGGATGGAACAGGGTGTACAGCGGGAAGGTGTACTTGGACTCCAGCTTGCTGTAAGCGCTGGTGCTTCTCTCCTTAACCTTCTTGCCGCGGACACGCTTGAGAACCTGCAGACCGATAAACAGTGCGATAACAACCAGCACGACCGGCAGGAACAAATCTTTGATCAACAGGTTGCGATATTCCTGAAATGCGTTGGAATACGCATCACGGTCACCGGCAAGCTTGAAATACTCCATCGCCTTGCCGTACTCACCCATCATATCGTACACGTGGCCGACACCGTAGTACGCATGGGCGTTGTTGGAGTTGGCCTCCAAAAGGGAGTTCCAGATCGCCAGCGAGCCTTCGTAATCGTCATCCTCCAGACGAACCAGCGCGTCACGGTACTTGGCACCGTACGCCGTCGGCTTGAAGATCTGGATGAGACGCTTGTTCGCATCCACGATAAGAACCGCATCGCCGATCGACTCAACCGCAACCGGCTTGTCGAAGGTGCCAACCTGATCGCCGTAAGCGCCGAACACGGCAACCAGCTCGCCGCGTTCAGTGTACTGGAAGATCTTACCACGGTTGGTATCCAGCATATTGATGAAACCGTAGTCATCGACATCCAGGTCGATAAAGTTGGTGACTTTAGTTGAACTTGCCGGCAAGCGATCCCACTCGAGATCACCAAAAACGATCTCGGCGTCCAAAATGTTTTTGCTCAGGTAATTCAACTTACGGATAACGCCCTCCGGAACTTCGGTCGTCGCAGCAACCGTCGTGCAAGTGTACAGGAAGCCTTCGTCATCAACGTCAAAGCTGGCGATGTTGATAGGCGTAGAGGTAGTCATACCTTCGAGCTGTGCCTGCGTGAGGAACGGACGGAGCAGGTATTTCATAACCACTTCGCCAGTCTTTTCCACTTCGTTACCACCGAAGAAGCGCTGGAAATGACCTTCAGAGTCGAACACGAACGCACCCATGTTGTTGCTGCGGGCAATGGCGTACAGGTTGTTGCGGTTGTCCACGATAACCTTACACACGTCAAAGGGCAGCTCTTCATCCTGGTGGGTCTCCTCGGGATCCGGGATGATCTCATTGATGAGCGTTGCCATATGCGGATCCGTCTCGGATTGTTTGAAGATCGCAATGCGCATACCCTTGGTATCCGCAATGTAAATGCGTCCGTCCTTGCCGATGGTGAAGCCCTCGGCTTCCTTGATCTCGGAATCACGGATGATCGGCTTGGTGGGGTCGGTCAGCGGAACTTCGACCGGCCAACCGTCGGCGTCGAGAACCTCTTCACCGGTAATCGGGTTAACCAGCGGGCCCCAAACCTCCATACCGTCTTCATCCAGGAGCGGCTCGCATTCCGGCACGACGATCGGGTCGCCGTTTTCATCCAGAACCGGAACCTCCGTGCCGCTGACGATATCAAAGTACGTCAGCTCCACCATGCCGGGCTCCTCAAAGTAAATGACGTTGTTATAGGTGTAGTCATCGTTCAGAACGATCAGACGGCAAACGTCATCCTCTTCACTGAGCGAGCTCAAACTATCCAGCATATAGATGAGTTTATTGTCCTCATCATAAAAAATATCGGTGGGATACTGGAAGTTTCCAAGGTCAACATCGGTATGACCCGCCTTGTGCGCCTGTTCGGTCAGGCTCGCACCTGTGATGCGGCCTGCGGGCGCATACGCGGCAGGCGCCGCGATGGATTCCTCGTAAAAGTTATAATCATATGTCGGGTACGATATGTTGTTACCGGGCAACGCCCCGACAGACAGCGAACACACCAGCAGCAGGATCGCTACCAGGATCGCGCCCAATGTTTTCTTCGGCATAAGCCAAACACGCACCTTTCTGCAAACTAACGTTGATCCGTTATTTCAAACCGGAGTGGGACATCGTTTCGGTAATGGAGCTCTGCGAGATCAAGAAAACGATGATCGGCAAAAGCATCATGATGACCGCCACCGCGGAGCTTGCACCGGCACGTGCGATACCGCCAGCCGCAATCGAGGACAAAACCGACGGTAACTGCTTCAGCTCTTCACTGTAAATATACGTAGCGTTCGTGTTGTTCCAGAAACTCTGGAAGGAGAAGATGATCAAAGTCATCCAACCGGCGCGAACGCTGGGCGTTACGATGCGGAAGAAGATGGTGTATTCATTAGCACCGTCGATCCGGGCGGCTTCCAACGTGGAATCCGGAATCGCGGTCACCATAAACTGCCGCATCAGGAAGACGCCCATCGTACCGGCCATAGCCGGGAGAAGAACTGCCCAGTAGGTATCGACCATGCCCAAACCGGCGATGATCAGATAACGGGGCATCGTGGTAACGCTACCGTTAAACAACATGGCGATGATGATCGCACTGGAGATACCGGCACGGCCGGGGAAGCGGCCTTTGGCCAGCGGATACGCCGCCAAGGTGGAGATAAACACCGAGATGAACGTACCGGCCACAGCAATCAACAGGCTGTTGAACAGATAACGGCTGAAGGGCACCCACAGGTTACCGGCAAGCTTCAAGACCATCTTGAAGTTTTCGATGGTGGGGTTCTGCACAAAGAATTTCGGCGGATAAGCGTAGATTTCTTCAATAGGCTTAAACGCCTGAATGACCGAGTAAATAACCGGCAGCAACATAAACAGCGACATCAGCGAAACGAAAACGCCGATCGCGAACGTGCCGCCCTTGGAACGGGACAGGATGACGCGGTGAGTCTTCAACCGTTTCAGGTTGACAGGCTTGTTTTTCTTTCCGAATTTCAGTTTCATCTCTATCCCCTCCTTACGCTGAGATCTTCGACAGCAACTTGTTGATCAATTTCCAAGTTAGGAACATCAACAGGAACAGCACCACAGCGGCAGCCGAGGCATAACCCATTTCATAGCGGATGTTCGCGTGATCCTGGATGTGCAAGACCAATGTGTGCGTCGAGTAGTTTGTACTGGGGTTACCGGTGATCGTCGGGGCGATAGAGAACGCCGAAGAGATCGACTGCACGGCACCGAACAGCAGGAATTCCTTCATCTGCGGGAAGGTAACGTAGTACAGCTCCTGCCAGCGGTTACGCAGACCGTCAATGGCCGCCGCTTCAAAGAAGGTGCGGTCGAGAGACTGCAGACCGGAAACAAACGACAGGAAGCCGGTGCCGAAGCTGCCCCAGATCGCGACCACGATTGCCACCGTCATGGTATAGGAGGAATCGGTCAGCCATTGAATGGGATCAGCAATAAGGCCGAGCTTGAGAAGCAGGTCATTCAGGAAGCCTTTGGAGTCCGAGGAGAATATGTATGTCCAGATCGTTGCAGCACCGCCGCACAGCGCCGGCGTGTACATGAAGAAGGTATACATAACTCTCAGGCGATAACCGAGTTCGTTGATCAACCAAGCGACCACGAAGCTCAAGATATAACCGACCGGACCGACGATCAGCGCCATGATCAAGGTGTTTTTGAGCGAGATCATGTAGACGTCGTCTTCAAAAAGCAAGCGAATGTAGTTTTCAATACCGGTAAAACCGGGGAACTGAACCATGTTGAAGTTCGTGAAACTCAACACGATGGATGCCAGGATCGGCAGAATGGTAAAGGTGATAAACGCGATGAGGAACGGGGACAACATCGCATAGTGCGCCAGGTAGCTCTGCCGTGCCTGGGCACTCAGACTTGCTGTTTTCTTTTTAGCACTCATAAATTGACCCCTCCTCTCAATACTTCAAACCAAACTCTTTACGTTTGCGCGTGATTTCCGCGTTGATATCGCGGTTATACTTCGACAGCGTGCGGCGCGGCTCCAGCTTTTCATCCAGCGTGGAACGCAGAGCGTTGGTCAACGAACGTGCCAGCAGGTAGTCACCGGGGACGGAGTAGACGTTATCCGTCCACACGCGCTGGGACTCCAAAATCTGCAGTTCTTCTTCCGTCCAGCCCATGCTGTGGAAGGCTTCAATGGAAGCGGGCGTATAACGAGCCGCAACGCCCATCGTTGCTTCCAGCTCCTGACCGTAGCGGATCTGCTGCTCAGTAGCTGTCCACCAGCTCAGGAAGGTATACGCATTCTTCGCAACACCGCGATCCACAGCCGCCGTCAGCAGCATACAACCGGTACCGCCGGAAGCAGACATATGGTTGATCAAAACCTCGCCGTTGTCGTCGTAAACCGGGATAGGATCGCCGTTCGCATCCAGCGCCAATACACCGGACTCGGTCAGCTTCCACGTGCCGCGAGCCTCGATCTTTTCGCCGTTTTCGTCGAGAATGTACTCACCGTTGGCATCCTTCTTATACTGGATCATACCCGGGATCGGAGCCATCGACCACAGACCGCGCAGCTCGGGAGCCGCCGCCATCAACTGGTTGTAGGTAGAATACGCGCTGAAACCGATCGGCACGTCACCGGTACGGAATCGGTTGTAGAAATCAATACTGCGGTCTACGCCATACTTGGAATAGAACTCCGCCCAATCCTCGAAGGATTCATACGCTTCAATGCTATCGAACAGCGTTGCGGTGCGGTCCTCGTTGTAGTAGGTGCCGCCGCGCTGGAACAACATGCTCTGGAACACGTCGATACTGCCGGAAACGCCGGGCGTGCCGGAGGAGGTCTCGACCATACCCGCATTCAAGTTCAAGCCCTGCAGTGTACGGAGCATCTCGCGGTACTCCACCCAGTCGTCGGGCACATCCAGATCCAACTCTTCCATAATATCGGTGCGGTAGAACAAAACCGGCCAAGTCTGGGTCTCAGGAATTGCGTAATAACCGCCCTCGTAGAAGAATCGCTTCCACGCCGCTTCGGAGAAGACACCTTGCGTCTTCTGCCGGATGTCATAGCCCTTGCTGTCCAGATTCACCAACGCGCCACGCATAGCGAGGTTGACGACCTGGTCATAACCGATCATCAGCGCCGCATCGGGGCCCTTGCCGGCCATGGTCGCTTCCAACAACGTTTCGCCGGTGGAAACCAGGCTCAAACGAACCGCAATACCGGTCTGCGCAGTAAAGTCGGTGATCATCGAGCTGACGATCTGCATCTGGTCACGACCGGTGGACACCCACACTTCAACGGTATCCTTGCCGCCCTTAACCTGATAATCATTGAAGAAGGAACCGAAGAACTTCTGAATGCTGTACCACAGCGCCTCCCAGAAGCCGGCTTCGCCGTCCGGAATTTCTTCCTGATTGGCGGGCACGAAGTAGAAGCAGTCGATCTCCAGCGGCTGAGAGCCGAAAGAGAGGAGCAACGAGCTCAAGCTTTCGATGCTGTCCTTAAAGGAGCCGAGATCCGCTGTGATCTCGTAGGATTTACCGGCATAGACATCCAGCTTTGCCGCAGCCTCCAGCAGTGTAGAGGTCTGGGCACCGGTCTTACCGGTCACCGCGATAATATCGTCGGCAATAGCGGTCAAACGGTCTCTTTGAGTCTCGAACATACCCTGAAGACCGGGAATTTCGTCTTCCAGATAGTAATCCTGATAGATGTCAGGTGTGGTGCCGGTGATAACGATGATCTGGCGGTAGATATCGTTCAGATCAAGCACCGATTTCTGCACATTGCGCAGCACGTCGCACAACTCGCCCGCAGCAACCGTCATCGTGATCTTGTCGCCGGGCTCAAGCCAGATCTTCATCGGCTTTTCTTCGCCGCCCAAAACGTGGACCTGCCAATCGGAATCGTATTCAAACGGAATGTTGACCGCCTCAGCAAACGGGATCTCACCGTTGATCTTCAGCGTGCGGTAGGAGATCATACCTTGGTTGAGGTCCTGACGGGCACGCATCGCCAGCTTGTACCAACCGGCAGTTTCCACGTTGACCTCCCACGTGATCGACTGACCGGTAACGCCCCAGTTGGTACCGCCGAGGGTGTTGATCAGCATACGGGTCGGGTGGTTCGGATACGTACCGGCATCCTGATGATCTATCAGACCGTACAGGGTGGAGTCCGTCTTTTCGAAAGACTTCTCCGCCTGCAGCGTCGCAAACTTGCCGGTATCGTTCTTGCTGCCCTTCACAGCAGCCGTATCATTATAATAGGTATTATAGTCCTTCAATGTCGCCGCGTTGCTGAACACGATCTTGTTGATCGCCAATGCTTCACGGACGCGAGTCAGGCGCAGGGTGTGTTCGCCTGCCTCGAGGTACACATAATACGGATCGCTGTACATACCCAGCTCGTTCACGAAGGAGGCCTCGATCCAGCGCTGGACCTCGACCTGCTGCGGACGAACGTGGTTGCCCAGCTCATCCGTCTTGGGATCGCCGGCATCCTTCCACATTCTGGACAGCGAAAAAGCCTTCGCCTCCGTATAGGGCGAAGCTCCGTCGATCGTCATATCCAGCGTAATAGCACGACCGATCGTATCCCCATCGCCATCAGCGAGCGGATAATACGTCGGCGTAATGTTATAAATGCCCGCCTGCGGAACGGTGAAAGTCCACTGGAGGTACTTGTTCTCAGCGTTGAGAACCGCACCGGTCTTTCCGTCCTGTGTGGTTTCCGCCACATCGGCATTTTCATAAGGATCGGTCGGATCGAGGTCATTGATACCGTCGATCGTGATACCCTCCCCTGCCGGCTTTGCGGAGTCCTTATACTGTTCATAGTACTCCATGTAAGACGGCACGCCATCAAACGTTACCGCACCGGTAGCACCGGCAAGACCGCCGCCGCTACTGACGGAGGCGACCGTGTCTGCATCGGCGTACACCGGTGTTGCCAGCAGCATAACCGCCGCCAGCATCACAGACAGGATCCTTTTCATGTTTTTGCTGAGTTTCATCTTCACACACCCTTATTCCTTGTGTCGAATTGCCAAGATTTTGCTCCGACACTGACGCAAATAGCCGGCCAAACGATCACTCGTTGCCCGGTAGCGCCAATGTCCTTACTAACATTATACTGTTTTTTGGGAGATAATATAGTAAAATTGCCGCAATAAACTAGCATTTTTCAATCAACTTTAAATTGTGACGATTATTTTTGATGGTAAAATGTGGCGTTTTAACGGAAAAAACCGAAAAAACACCACATTCGTTCGTCATTATGCCTTATGCCTGCCAGGCGCGCACCCAGTCGACCTCCATCGGCCACTCTTTACAGCTGCCGAGGATCAGCATCATATCCTCCTGCTCCATATACTGGTAGGCACCCACAAAGTTGCCCGACATGTTCGTCGGCTCCGGCAGCGCATCGGCAGAATAAGTCACACGGGAAATGCATTTCTCGTCGTAATACCATTCGATCACGCCCGGCTTCCACAGGCAGCCGTAGTTGTGCCAGCCTTCGGTCACGCAATCGTCGTGCCAGTTGTTGGGATTCTGGCAATTCTGCGGCACGCCATCCTTCCGGATCCAATCATGCACCGTAGCCACGTAGGTACCGGTATAGCGGCCTTCTGCCGTCGGATTCGTCATCGCCTCGAAGAAATCCAGCTCCGCCCAATGCTCGTCATTGCGGTCGGTGGTGTGCGCCACCGAAAAGCTCCACCACGCCGGGAAGCCCGAGACCTCACCCTTCGTTTTGTTCATATCAAAGCGAATACGCGCCTCAAAATAGCCGAAGCGAAACGCTGCGCCGGTATCGCCTTTGGCGCTGTAGGAGCCAATGCCCCAATTGGCACAGGATTTCTCCTGGGCGATGGTCACGACCGAGTTTTCCACCTTAACATCACCCGGTACCAGTGGCGACCAGTTGAACGGCCGGTCGATATACCACTTAAATCCCGGGTTCCCGGAACCCTCCCAGTCGATCGTCGACGGATCATCGAAATCATCGCAAAAAACCAGGTTGTTGTAGCCCGCCGCGGCGGCAGGTTGCGGAACGATCATTTTACTCACAGCGCGTCTCCTCCTTAATTTCCCAGTGTCGTATGGGTATTCTATCACACCATTTGTGCAAATTCAATGCCATTTTAGACGAAATCGACCTGCCCCGCAAAAAAAATCGGGACAGGTCGTCGTATTTTTATTTCTCCGCCTGCCAAACGCGCACCCAGTCGACCTCCATCGGCCAGCACGGGCCGCTGCCGAGGATGACCAGCATCTCCTCTTGATCAAGGATGCTGAAGCAGCCAACTTCCTGGTTGGTGGACGACGCCGGATCCGGCATGCCGTCCGCGCTGTAGGTGGTGCGGGAAATAAAGCCACCGTCGAGATACCAGGACACCGAGCCCGGCGTCCAAAGGCAACCGATCGTCTGCCAATCGTCAGACACAAAGTACGGGTGGATGTTGTTCGTGTTGCTGAGGTTCTCCTGCTTTCCGTCCGCCACGCGGGAATCGTGCATGGAAGTCACCAGCGTGTTGTTGAACGTGCCGTCTGCCTCAAATGTCACTTCGAAAAAGTCGATCTCACCCCAGCGACCCTCGTCGCGTCGCAGTGTGTGATCTTTGGAAAAGCTCCAAAACGCGGGCTGACCCTTTTCGGTCAGGTCGTCCTTCGTTATATCCGTGTTGATGCGGATGCGCGCTTCAAAATACGCATACGTCCACGCCGCGCCGGTGTCGCCCTTGGCGCTGTAGGTGGAAATGCCCCAGTTGGCGCAGGATTTCTGCGGCGCGATCGTTGCGATCGAATCCTCGATCACCACGTCGCCGTCCTGCAGCGACTCCCAACCGAACGGGCGATCAATATACCACTTATAGCCCGGCTCGCCCGTGCCTTCCCAATCCACGGTAGACGGATCGTCAAAGTCGTCATAAAAAACAAGCGACGTATAACCGGCGTCCTTCGCCGCTTCAGGTGCTTCGATCTGCGGCGTTACGACGGGCGGCGTGGTCGGAACGATCACAGATGGTTTTGTGCCCTCCCCACCGGTCGGCGCACTCTCGCCGCAGCCAACCAGCATCAGCGCCATCGCCAACACCAGTGCTATAACGCGACTGTACTTTTTCATTTCCAACTCCCCTTTACTCCTTGGTTTGCCTTTATTGTAGCACACCGGCAGCAGGAGAGCAAGAAGAAAAACAGCGCCCCGCTCTGTACGAGTGGGGCGCTACTCTTTGAGTTCTTTGCTTCCGTTACTTGTATACTTCTATCCACTCGGAAACGGCTTCGATCTCTACCCGGTTTGATGTCTTACACTTTGGGCAGTAATAACTGGATGTTATGTTTCCGCGCGCCGAACCGTTATTATTGCTCACATCGCCACAAGCTTCACACTTTTTGTGAAAATAGCAGCAGTCCGGATAACCATATTCATCATACGTCTGATTGTAAATGACAGCCCCTTCTACCGCAAGGAACGTTTTTACCACATACACTTTTTGTTTTTCCGGCTGATTTACCGCGCCACTGTTGGCGGGAGCTTGATTTTCATCGTTTACGGCAGTTTCTCCTCCATTGCCGACGGTTGTTTTTAAAGAAGTATCCGAAGTGTTATTCGCCGGAGCGTTGCCGTTGTCGCTACATGCAGTAAAAGCGAAAATAAGTACCAAGCACAAAACCAAGAAAAAGAGTTTTTTCACGATAAGATCCCCTTTCGTTTATCCGCCGCTACCCGGCGTGTCTGAACTATGTGTGTTCTTCGTTTTCTATACCCACTACGGGTGTTATTGCGGCTCGCCCCAATCGTTATACTCTTTCAGCTCCGAGATCTCCGATTCTTCCAAAGTATACGAAAAATACGGATGATATGTATAGCCTTCCTCGCTAACCGATTTGATGCACACATAGACATCTCGCTGCAAAGAAGCGCCAAACGTCACGTCAAGATATACGATCGCGCGCCCGTAATCATCCTCGTCGTAGATTTCCTCGTCGTTGAATCGGACGGAGGAAACGCTTGGGAACTCTTTCTCCACAAGCTCTTTTGCCGCTTCGATGTACATTGCATCCTCACCGCCGAAGATGAGTTCAACGATCGAACAGCCGGAGCAACACACAACCATTACCACAACCATCAGCAGCGCAATCAACTTTTTCATAATAACATCCTTTCTTTTTAAACCTGAGATTTATCTATACTTAAGATGATCCCGGAATCATCTCAGGCCCCAAACCATCCTTGGTTGATTTTTTCCAACTCGGCTTTTTTAGCCAGGATCTTTCCGTTGGTGTTACCATATAGAATCACGCCCACTATGAACGGCACACCAAACATCAGCAGTGCCATAAGTACATAGGCCACGATTCTTATTTTCTTCAGCTTGGCTATTTCAGCTTCCAATTGTTCCGCCCGAGCATCTTGTCCGTTTAGGAGGTTCGTTAGATTCGCATCACGCGGTTGCGCTTCTTCGGCAACGGCCAATCCCATTTTGAACTCCGAGACCACAAGGTCGGCCGCAGGTAATGATTTGCGCGCCACTGCAATATTGCCATGCTTGTCAAACGACGCAAAGAATTGCTCATACATTGCGAACAATGCCATTCTCCGGGGACGATAGATCGCCTTCTTATATTCGACAGCCTTCTGCTCGACTCGTGTCCGTCTGGCGTTTCGCTGGACCAACCCCACAATCATTAAAATCAAACTAACAATTGCCATTCCCATAAGAACCGTAATAAACCCATCATCCTGCATGTCCGTAATTGCTGCGAATACCAAGAGCAGCCCCCATACCACACCCAAGATCAATCCGCCAACCAATGTCCCCGGCATTTTTTGTGCATATGCCCGGTCAGCACTCAGCTCGGCTTTGGTCTGATCCAAAGACGTGTCACGAGGGTACAGTTTAGGCATCGTCAGCGACTCGGAAACCAAGTCCAAAACGGCGGCGTAATGTACGCCTTTGTACGTGTACTCAATCACTTGCACAGGAATGAGGATATACTGCACGCTGTGTTCAACAACCGTACGTTTTGCGTTGAGGTTCTCGCAGTAATCACCACCGACCTCGCTTTCGGCCCGATTAAGCGCCTCTTGATCGCTGCTGTCTACAATTCGCTTCCGCTTGTTTTGATAAACCGCAGAATCGATCTCAAAGTCGATTTCGAGACCGTTATAATACAGTTTCCCATCTTGCTTGGTGACCTGCGACATATCCAACTTTTTTAGTTGATATTCCCAATACTTGTCTGCCTGCAGTTCCTCAAAGCATTCCACAAGTTCGCTTTTGGACGACGCCTCAACACCGGTTATACCCTTGCAAATCGCGTCGGAAACAAACCCGAAACCGTTGCAGTCAAAATAAAATGAGCCGTTCTCGGGAACGCGGTTAACTCGCTTGACCTTTTTCGTTACCGGCTCCTTCACGTATTTGCGCTTGTTGGGATCATACTTTTCTTCCCAAACCGTTTCGTTTTCATAATACACGTGACAAGCAACCGCCGTCCACGTGCACAAGCACCGGTTTTTACTGTAAAACGCCGGTCGATAATATTGTTTTACAGATACCACATCAACTTCATTGTAAATGTCACAGGCAATATCGTCTACCTGTACAAGCTCCCGCAAAAAACGTTCAACAGTCGTATTCGGATCGACGGTTGCCTCCACAAGGGTAAAGGCATCTAGCTTTTTACCGTCGGCAATTTCTTCAAGCAACTTCAACGCTTTTTCGTTTTCAGCGTCCATATCCAGCGCTTTGTTCAGATATTCTTCCGCCTTCTGCTTATCATCGCTTTGGACAAATTGCTCCGCGCGCTTAATGGCGTTATCCACCTCATCGGAATGGTCAATTTTCACTGTTCCGGTGATTTCAACAAAAAGCTTTTGTATCTCATCCTTGGAATACTGGACACCGCAGCTTTGGCACTCGAAAGTGTCGTCTGTGGTTTTCTTGATTTCGGTGCTGCCGCAAACTTCGCACTGCATCTTCCTCATTTTGATCCCTCCGAGAAACGATTGTACCAAAATTAATGCTTATTGTCAATATTTGCTTCTTTTGGTCGGTTTATAATTGCTGCCTAGCCGTATAAAATAGTAACTACAAGAAGTGAGGTGACGATTGTGGACAAAAGCATAGACTACGCCGCGTTGGGACGACGGATTCGGTCGGCTCGCAAAGCGCAGGGCTTCAGCCAGGAAAAGTTGGGTGAGCTGTGCGGCATTTCCACCGCACACGTCGGACACATCGAGCGCGGTACGCGTATCCCCTCGGCAGACGTGCTGTTTCGTCTGGCAGTTGAACTGCAGGTCAGTATGGACTATTTGTTTTTCGATTCCTCCACCGACTGCAACAGCGTTTTAAAAAGCATCTCCTCGCGGCTGGCGGGCCGCGACGGAGAGAAGGTAAAGATCTTCCTTACCACCGTGAAAGCCTTGGCCGATAAGATCGACGACCTTTAACCTTATTCTTCAGTATACCCGACGGTTTTCGACATTTGTTACGCTCTGCGCGTAGTTTTTGGAAAATTTTTCTTTGGTTGACCGCACCCTCGGTTTGTGGTACACTTTTCTTACAATCACCACACGCGAGGTGCAGGACTGTGAAAAAAGACACTTCCGAAATGCTGAAGGAATTGGAGCAGTGCGAGGAATTCCACGCATTTCACCAAACCAACGAATCACAGCTCGTTGACCGCTCGATTGCGGATTACGTCAATGAGCTGATCGCTGCCAAAGGCTTGAAAAAGGCGGAGGTTATCCGCCGTTCCGGATTAAGCGAGCCATATGGCTATCAAATCTTTTCAGGTTATCGAGTTCCCGAACGCCCCAAGCTGCTCAGTCTGGCTATCGGCATGCAGTTGGATCTCCACGAGGTGCAGACCCTACTCAAGCATGCAGGCTATGCCGCGTTGTACGCCAAAAACGAGTTTGACTGCGTTGTGATCTTCGGCATCTGCAAAAAGCTGTCGGTGCTGGATATCAACGCTCTTTTGTACGAATACGGACTGAATGTACTGGGGTGATCGAACATGAAGCCATGCCCGTTTTGCGGCGCGGAGCTGAACCCGGACGCCGTGTTCTGCCCGTACTGTATGAGATCACTTATAGAAAAAACCACGGCGGCGACAACCCCGCCACCGCGTCGCACAAGCAGGGTCGTTATCATGATCCTGCTGTTTGTGTTTTTGGCTCTTACCGTATTGATCGCCGCGTTTTTGCTGAATCTGCCAAAAGCCACACCGACGAACAGCACACCCGTTTCCACCACGACGCTGCCCGCTGTAGCAAACGGCACAACGACTAACACCGTGACGGGCGAACCCACACCAACAGTGGGTACGACCGAAACCGATCCCACTACGACCGTTGCGACCGTGCTCCCCGCCGATGGGGTGACGTCGACCAAGATGACTGCTTCAACGGCTTCGACCACCGCCCCATCGAAAACAGAGACGACAACCACCGCAAAAGCAGCGACTACGGCTAAAACGACCGCTGCCACGACGAAGCCTGTCACGGCCACCACGACTACGGCCAAGCCCACTGCGACGACCACCACGGCCGCCGCGCCTCCGTTTGCGGTGCGTGAGGTGGACGGCGGCGTGGAGATCACGGGCATCAACACGACCTCTCCCGATGGTGTATACACCATCCCCGCCTCGATCGGTGGCAAGACCGTCGTCGGTATCGGCAACGGCGCTTTTTACTACAACACCTCGATCAAGCAGATGACATTACCCGACACGCTGGAATATATCGGCGATCAGGCGTTTTACCACGTCAACGGATTAACGTCCATCACCATTCCGTCACGCGTGACGAGTCTCGGATATAACGCTTTTACCAACTGCGCAAATCTATCCTCCGTGTACATCCGTTCCACCGCTCTTGATCTTGGTTCGGGGCATTTTTCTACCGTATATCAGCGTTCGGTCGACCTCACGATCTACGCGCCCCCGGGCGTGATAACCGCCACCGAAGCCATCTTGTATTGGGACGCCGATTACGTGGAGTGGAACGGGTAAGGCCGCCCCTATTTTAAAATAAAAGCGAGGTGATCGTGATGAACCGATGTCCGTTTTGCGGTGCGGAGCTGAACAGCGACGCGAGTTTTTGCCCGTACTGCATGAAATCTTTGATACAGAAAACGGTGATGACCCCACCGAAGCGTCTACGTCGAAGTGTGGTTGCGCTTCTGCTGCTTGCGGCGTTCACGATCGCTTCGCTTGCCGCTGCTTTTTTGGCACAACCACCCTCACGATCATCCGGCGGAGCACCCGTTTCCACCACCCACAGTGCAACCGCACCATCCACGGTGCACGGGTTTGTAACGACTTCCACTACAACAAGCGAGCCTCTCGTGTCAGCAACAAGCACGAGCTCGACTGATACGACAACCTCCGCTGAAAACACCACCAAATTGACACATCAACCCACGGCTACCAGTTCCACCACCTCAACAGCCATCGGTGAAAGCGGCTCGGCAACGACAAAAACAGAAATGCCTACCAAGAGCACCTCTACCACGACAACCATCTCCACTTCGACCTCAACGACCAACAATACCACAACAACAAAAGCGACGATCCCCACCACGGCTTCAAAAACGGCTACCACAGCAACGGCTACCACCACAACCTCAAGAGTCACGACGACAACCACCAAACCAACAACCGCTTTACCGGTGTATTATACCGTCGCCAACAGCGAGGTAACCATCACAGGCACGCCTCTTAAATCCGGCACATTAAACATTCCGAGCACTATTGAGGGCTATCCCGTAACCGCGATCGGTGACACTGCGTTTAACGGGTGCGAGGATCTTACGTCGATCATAATTCCGGACAGCGTGACCAAGATCGAGAGCAGTGCGTTTTATGACTGTTCGAGTCTTACCTCGATCACGATTCCGCGCAACGTGACTTTGATTGGTGACTATGCGTTTGTCGATTGCTCAAAGCTTACCTCGATCACGATCCCGGACAGCGTGACCTTATTGGGATGGGCTTCATTTTCCGGCTGTTCCAACCTTGCCTCGGTCACGATTGGAAATGGTGTGTCCTCCATTGCGGGCTTAACGTTTTACGAATGTACGAAACTTACCTCGGTCACGATCGGTAACAATGTGACCTCAATTGGGCTTTATGCGTTTTACAAATGCACGAATCTTACCTCGATCACAATCCCCGGCAGTGTGACCTCAATAGACCAGAATGCGTTTGTTGATTGTGATAGTCTGAGGACGGTGTATTTTACAAGTGAAGCGCAAAAGACGAAGTTTGCGGCGTGCTTCCCAACCGGAGCAACGTTGGTTGTGAAATAACGCGGCCCCCTGCCACAAAAAGTGCAGCAGGGGGCGTATTTGTCTTATAATGCTTGCAGTAGTTTTTCCACCGAGGGGAAGCGATGCTTCGGATCAATCTGGGTACACTTTAAAACCAGTTTTCCTGCCCGACCCCGCGCCAGTCGCTCGCTGGGGTGGCAGCCGGTGAGCAGCACGTTGAGCAGCACACCAAGCGCATACACGTCGGCGGTCGCATCACTTTGCGAGATGCCGAACTGTTCCGGCGGTGCGTAACCGATGGTGCCAAGCACCACGGTATCGTTGCGCTTTTCCGGCGCGTGAAGCCGCGAGGCGTTCAGATCCAGCAGCATCGCGCGGCCGTCATCAGAAACCATCACATTTTCCGGCTTTACGTCCCGATGAACCACCGCCATGCCGTGCAGTGCAGAAAGCGCCGCGCCGATGCCGTACAGCAATCGTCTCGCGTTGCGATAAGAAAACGTCGTGCGCTCCAGCACGTCCGAAAGCATCGTGCCATGTACGTACTCCTCCAGCACCACCTGCCCGTCGGCAAACCGCCGACACTCAAAAACCTCCGGCAGATTGGGGTGCCGTATCGTTTTCAGCTGCTCGTAGGCGGCGATCGGTTCGCGGTAGCTGCGCACCACTATGCTGCGGCCCAGCGTTTTATGGCAAAGCAACAGCACCTCATCTTCGTCACGGCGCGACAGCGCACGCACGAGATCGTACTGCCCGAGCAATTCGGTAATATACTCTTTTCGTGTCACGCCATCACCCTTCCCTTTGAAAATGAGGTTAACCCTTGCTGCTCCGCTTCTCATTGAATTGCCTTTGAGCAACAATACCCAAACCGGCAATCACCGAAGAAACAACCAGTCCCAGCAATAAAGCGCTCTTGTTAAATATGAAATAATACTCAAGAAAGTTGTCGAAGTTAAACTTTTTACCTGCATTTTCCCACATGTCCTTTGAGTGGATCACGGTTTGGGCAATAAAGGCGATCAGCAATAACCCCGCAATAACAAAACAAATATTGCGAATTACGGTTTCCTTTTTCAAAATCATCACCTCTTTTTTGATTATAACACACCCATCTTTTTGGCGCAACAGAAAAAAGGACCCCTCATCCGAGAGGTCCTTTGTTTGGATTTGCTTATTACAGCGCTTCGGGCACGGTCACGGCGCAAGTGCAATTTTATAAAAATTAAGCTTACAAGAAAAAACGTTATCCATTTCAAGAATAGTGTGTTATAATGTAATTGATTTAAAACTGGTATGAGCGTTAACGATGGAAATCCAAGAGCCAAATTTTTTAAAATGCACAAACTTTACTATGGATTATAATGATCCTGTTTTTGGGAGGTAAGATTTATGTGTGACAGCGTACGACAGTTAATGGAGGCAATAACAAAGGAAAAGGGTATTCCTTTCTTGGATGTTGTTTGCTACCGCGAGCATAAAGAAGTGTTGCGTGCCACGGTAGGAAGTGCCGACGGCAATGAGTTCTTATATATGTATTCCTGCAGCAAGCCTATTACCGTAACCGCTGTTATGATGCTTTTTGAGCGTGGACTTCTATCTCTGGATGACTTGGTCGAAAAATATATCCCGGAATACAAAAACCTGACGGTTATCCAAAACGGAACGGCTTTACCTTGCACTGTAAAAATGACCGTCAAGCACTTGCTCACGATGACCGGCGGGCTTGATTACAACCTTCGCCGCGGAAATGTAAAAGAGATTATAAAGAATAACCCGTGCGCCGCCACCGAAGATGTTATTAAGGGCCTCGTAACCGAACCGCTGGTTTTCGAGCCCGGCCACGAATTTAGATACAGTCTTTGTCACGATGTTTTGGCCGTAATTGTTGAAAAGGCTTCGGGTGTGCGTTTTTCAGAGTTCGTTCGAGAGAATATTTTTAAGCCCCTCGGCATGGATAACTCAACCTTCGACAACAAGCCGAAGAGCGCCCCTGCCGATATTTATAAATGTGAAAACGGCACCATTGTTAAAAGCGTCGGTTTCCGGCCTATCACTCCCTGCTATGAAAGCGGCGGAGGCGGTCTTATCAGTACCGTGAATGACTACATAAAATTTGCGGACATGCTGGCCTGTGACGGTGTAAGCGAATACGGTGAGCGATTGCTTAATGAAAAAACCGTTGCCATGATGAGAAGCGAACAAATCGCAAGCATCAGCGTTAACAATACGTTCACCTGCGTGCAGGGCGATGACTACGGATATGGACTTGGCATGCGTACAAGAACAAAGGAAACCGATTGGGGGCTTCCCGTCGGCGAATTTGGTTGGGACGGCGCTGCAGGCTCTTACCTTTTAGTAGACCCTGTAAGAAAAATTTCGGTTGTTATGGGAATGCACGTGCTCAATTGGCCGGATTGTTTTGTGGGCGAGCATTTGAATATTGTAAAAGAAATTTATAAATATTTATAATGATTGTCAAAACGATACTTTGCAAACAAAAAAGAGCTTGAGAGAACTCTCAAGCTCTTTTCCTGTTTTTCTTACAGCGCTTCGGAAACTGCCACAGCGCAAGCGACGGTCATACCGACCATCGGGGTGTTACCCGCACCGATCAGACCCATCATTTCCACGTGAGCCGGAACGGAGGAGGAACCCGCGAACTGAGCGTCACCGTGCATACGGCCCATGGTGTCGGTCAGGCCGTAGGAAGCCGGGCCCGCCGCCACGTTGTCGGGGTGCAGGGTACGACCCGTGCCGCCGCCGGAAGCCACGGAGAAATACTTCTTGCCGTTCTCGATCGCCCACTTCTTGTAGGTGCCGGCAACCGGATGCTGGAAGCGGGTCGGGTTGGTGGAGTTGCCGGTGATGGAC